>JAQIBZ010000175.1 GCA_027858815.1 Desulfobacteraceae bacterium | reverse complement strand
GATAGATGAAAGTCCCATTGGTGCTTTTGTCCTTTACCATGAATACGCCGTTCTGATTTTCGATATAAGCATGGGTTCTGGAAATCCAGGAATACTGGATAGTAATGTCATTAAAATCCTCGCGTCCGACTGAGACCACCGGCTTTTGAACATCCACAATAATGACATGGTCGCCTCTATCCAGGTAAAGGCATGAGCATAAGGCTTTGGAAAGTTTACGGGTATCAATGACCATGGTCGTGTTCTGGTCTTCATAAATAATTTCAAAAAGTTCAAGTTCACCGGAAATATTCTTGGCCGTTATTTTGGTGATGTATTTTGTGAAATGGTTTGAATCTTCAGGAAGATTTTCAATGGCTGCGCGAGTAGCGACGATCTGGCGCGGGTTGGCATAATCGTTAACCCTTGCAGTTATATTAACCGCATCACCGAAAATATCATCATTTTCAATAACAACCGGTCCATGGTGAATGCCGATGTGTATATTAATCTGGGAAAGATTGCAGCTGAAGGTGTCGGTTATCATTGCCAGCTGCATTAATTTGGCAGCTTCAATGGCATTATCGGTTAAGGGAAAGGTCGAAAGTATCGCATCCCCAATGGTTTTGATGATTTTACCATCATATTGTGCGGTTATGTCGGACAGGCGGTTCAATATTTTACCGACGGTTTCTTGTGCCGCCTGATCACCTAACACCTCATATATATTGGAGCTGTTTGATATATCTGCAAATAATATGGTTAAAGGTATTGTTTGCCGGTCCATTGTGTTCTTACCATTTTCGTTTAATTATTCAGAATCAACCCTTGTGTAAAAAATGCCATAGTAATTTAAAGAGTACTTTCTTTTGATCTCGTCAGTGTGCCATATGTCGGCAGCTGCCATTCGATCCCCGTGTCCGAATTTATCTGCTCTTATTTTTGAATATGCATTTGTTCCGATATCGCTGTCATAGGGAACATTTACTGGCCCGGGGAAATAATAGGCAATTATATCTCCTTTTTTTACAATAAACGGGCTGTCAAAATCAATGTGCTTTTTGCCGGGGGTGTCTGTTTCAACCGTTACCTGCTTGTTGTATATGACAATATAATCATTGCCCGAGGGCCGGAGTAATTTAATGACAATGTCCGCTGAACCTGAAAAATATCCGCCGATACCATTGATCTGACCGCCGCTGGGGACGGGATTGGATACATCAACAACAAGAATACTTTCTTCGCCGGAATACGCTCTTTCAATCAGTTCATTGCCGATAAAGTCTTCTAAGGCAATGCCGGTAAGAAAATTTCGGTTATCTTTCATCTGCTGTTTGATATACTCTCTGACCGAAGAAGCAATCGTTTTGATGCGTTCATCATATCGGCCTTTTTCACTTGAGCTGATATTTAACTGCCTGTTCAATTCGGCAATATCGGTACCCATTTTTCCAATGGTCTCTTGTTGTTCGGATATTTTCTGATCTTTTTGTCTGAGTGTTGATTCCTGCTTTTTTATAATATAGTCCTGATCCGTTAGAGTGACCTGGCATGTGTTTAATTCCTGCTGAACTTTTTGACAATTCGCAGCGCATCCCATTGTCATCATTGCAGCTATAATAAACAGAAATATCCAACGCATAAATCTACCTCCGTTTTGGTATAAATTTTATCAGGGTTTCTGATAAAACTTGTTCATTTTCTCGTATTGAAATTGAGTAATCGCCTGTAGAAAAGCCTTCAATCGGGGCGACGATGTCTATGGGTTTATTGCCGGATCGGTCATCTAAAACCACCGGAATTTCCATGGTCTGGCCGTTTTTTTGATTTAAAACAACATTTACAACGCTGCCAGGTTCCAGGTTTTGGTAATGAATACAGAGATTTAAGTTTTCAATGGAAACCGGTGCCTGGGCGATAATGTTATCTCTATCACATCCGGAGCTTGTTGCATAAACATCTATTATGCGTTTTATATTGTCAAATAATTGACTAAATATCAAATCATTTGGCGAAATGTCCATCGCTTTTTGTAAAACATCCACTGCCTCGTCATTGTTTCCGTTTTTATCCAGATTTTTTGCAAGCAGTTCAATGCTGTTTATTGCTTCTTCTCTATTTTTCTCTAATTTCAATGCCTTAAGGTAATAGTCTGTTTTCTCCTGTTTTGATGGACTTTTATCACCATTGGTCATGAATATATCATATTGAGCGTTTACCACAAAATCATTCAGTTCGGGAAAATAATTTTCAATCAGTGACATAAAGTCAGGCGGGATTGGCTGTCGGCTGTTTTTCTGGGTGTTAATATCAGATGTGATCTGGGCGGAAACATCATTGCTTAAATCCTTCATTTTTTTTGTGCCGAACCGGTTGATGGCGGATTTCAGCTTTGAGGATGAGGCTTTATATAAATCCACTTTTTCTGATAACACCTTAATATTTTTAACTTTTAACAGTAACGTGAAAATTTCAGCTTTTATATCCTGAACTTGCTTGATTGCCTGAAGCATATCATTAAAAGCCGAATGCTTTGGCGCAATATCCATGGCTTGCTTTAAAACCGTTTTAGCGTCATTTGTTTTCCTATGAGTGTCTAAGTCCTTGACAATATTTTTGATCTTTTTGATTGCGATGGGCTTGGCAGGATCTAATGCCAGCGCTTTAAGATAATAACCCGCTTTTTTCTGTTTTGATGAATTTTCATCCCCTATTGCAATTAATATATCGTACTGTGTATTGAAGATTTCATTTTCATCTGGAAAATGACTGGAAATAAGCATCATGAATTCAGCCGGAATGGTCTGCTTTTGTTCTTTTTGTAATTGAATGTCGTTTTTGATTTGTGTGATGATCTGGCGCTTTATGTCTGCCAAATTTTCCGGCCCATAACTGGCAGTCGCAGTGTCAAGTTCTGAAAACAGTCGTTTGTACTCAGGAATTTTTTCAGAAAGTACGCCTGCCTGCCTGACTTGATGCAAAGGGATGAGCACACCGATTTTTGCGATTTGCAAAATAGCCTGTTTGTTCTGAGGCATTTGTTCCAGAACTTTTTGATAATAGTGACGGGCATTTTTATTTTCAGGGGTATTGAACTGTCCCATTGAGGCATACATATCCCCTATGATCAGCCACTCGGTAATTTTCAGTTTCGGGTTATCCGGATTGACTGTCCGTGCTTTGCCTATCAGCTGGACTGCCTGGTCGTATTTTTTATCTTTTAATGCGGCCAATGCCATGCTTTTGTACTTGTCGAGAATGTGAACGATTCCTTTTCCGGCGTCCGGATCATCCGGATCCAGTTGAAGCACTCGCTGATAATAGGCCAGTGCATTATCCTTGTCCGGAGTAGTGAGGCGGTTTTCATTAAAACTGATCTGGGCCTGGATAAGATAACCGAGTTTTTTCAGGCGTAAATGATCCGGTGCATTTTTCAATCCGGTATTGGCCCATGTATCGGCCTGCTTAAAACGCTGCTGTTCCAGCTGACGGGTCGCGGATTCATAGACGGACTCCACAGATTCTATTTGCAGCTGTTTAAAGTATTGGGAATCGGTGTTTTTGATGGCTTTGTTTAATAATGTCAGTAAGGCATCATACTCTGCAATCGATGGACTTTGGTTTGTCGCCAGGCCCTGTTGTTTTTCAATGGCAACATAAAGCAGTCCCAAAAGTGCGGATGTGTTCTGCGGTTCAACGGACAAAACCGTATTATATATATCGCCCGCATCCATAAACAGCTTTGATTCCATGAAATATTCGGCTTTTTGCATCATTTCATTGCCCGTCTCCGGCATTT
>JAQIBZ010000056.1 GCA_027858815.1 Desulfobacteraceae bacterium | reverse complement strand
ATGTGAATTTATTATTATTTAATATAGGTTATCATAAAAACGCCTTATTCCCATCTGTCATTGCGAGGGAGGTACGACAGAAGCAATCTCCTTATCGACAGGGGATTACTTTGTCGTTCGTTCCTCACTCCGCGTAATGACAACCATGGTTGAGATGTTTTCGTTCAGACACTATTTAATTAAAGAAGGGTAAATGTATTCTACTAATTTCGAATCTTTTATGGATCGTGTTTTTGAAAGCACACAGATTAGAACCCAGAAGCAGCTTGCAGAAGTTCTGGGAGTTCACCGTTCGGCAGTTAGCCAGGCCAAAAAGAAAAATGCCGTACCTGAAAGCTGGATCTTCAAAATGGCCTCCCTGTTTGATATTAATCCGGTCTGGCTGGAAAAGGGCGTCGGATCATTGTTTGCAAAAAAAGATACGGCGTTTCGGAAAATCCCTGTTGTAAAGGCACGACTGTGCGCCAGATCCGGTTTTTTTGATACCGATGCGAAAAATGAGGATTACATCATGTTTCCGGCTTCCTGGCTGAGTCGAAAAGGCAGTCCGGAAAGTATGGTCCTGATGCGTATTTTTGGCAACAGTATGGAACCGGAATTTAAAGACGGCGATACCATCCTTGTGGATCAGTCCCAGAAAGATATTCTTGCCGGCGCTGTTTATGCCGTGGGCATTGATGATACGATCATGGTAAAACGGATTGAAAAGCGGCCGGGGCAGCTGGCAGCTGGTGCTGATGAGTGATAACCCGCATTACACCTCGATTTATCTTAAAGGCAAAGAAATGAACAGTGTCCGGATAATCGGTCATGTTATCTGGATAAGTCGGGAACTGCATTAGTCCTTTGGCGAACAAAACAACTAAATTAAATCTCTGAGCAGGCGCTTGAGGAGCAGTTGTTCTTCGAGGGTAAATTTTTTTAAAATATTTTTATTGGCTGTTTTTCTTTCATTAATCAATTTGTCTTTTAACTGGTTTGCTTTTTCCGATGTATATAATTGCTGAACCCGCCCGTCGTCAGGGTTCTGTTTTTTAACAATCCAGCCGGTATCTACCATCCTGTCCAAAATGCCGGAAGCCGTCGCCTTATCCATGATCAGAAGCTTGCAAAGTTCTGCTGCAGTCATGCCCTCATCATACCATAGTCCTTCCAGCACCAAGTGTTGCATGTTGGTCAGGCCGTATTTTTTGAGTTGTTTTTTAAAACCGCTGTGGGCTTTCTGATAGGCTTTGCCTAACAGAAAAACCATGCATTCCGGAAGATCTTCTGGTAATTGTGACATAATAATAATAATCCTTTGTATACGAACTATTAATCCGGTGTAAGTTTTATGTCAATTAAAAATGGTGTCTGATTATTGATGCTGCTGTAATGAGCAAAGAGCAGATCCATGAGGTGCAATCTTTTATTGATATTTGTGTTTTATTTGCAGATGCACTGCTGTTTTTTAAACGCAATTGACACCGGTGATTTTTTTTGGCATATTTCGAAGAAATTGAATTCATGTAAAAACCGCTTAAATATTGATTTGGTGAGGACTTTTTATGCCGATTTATGAATTTTACTGTAAAGACTGCCACACCATCTTTAATTTTCTTTCAACAACAGTGAATACCAAAAAAATTCCCGGATGCCCGAAATGCAAAAATCGAAAGCTGACCAAACAGGTTTCTCTTTTTGCCGTGACCGGGCGTGCTGAAGAAAACAGTATGGATGATCTGCCCATTGACGAGTCAAAGATGGAAAAAGCCATGGAGATGATGGCAAAAGAGGCTGAGAGCATAAATGAGGATGATCCTCGCCAGGCAGCAAAATTGATGCGCAAGTTAACGGACATGACCGGTGTGGGGCTTGGCCAGAATATGGAAGAAGCGCTTGCCAGAATGGAGCGTGGAGAAGATCCTGAAAAGATTGAAGCGGAAATGGGTGATCTGATGAACGATGACGAGCCGTTTATGCTGCCAGGGAAAAAGGGCGGCAATGGACAGAAAAAACAAAAGGCTCCCCAAAAAGATGAGACACTCTATGATTTATAAATTTTTGTAAAGAATCGACTTGTTTGTTATGCCATTAATATAACACTGATTTTTGTTTGATATATATTTTAGATTTTATCAATAAAATAACAGGAGATAATAATGATCTGGACGTTAAAAAAAAAATTCTATCGAACTCAGCAGCGTGTCATGAAAACAGCTTCCGCAATTATACCCTTTCCCATTCCCATGCTTTTAAGTGGGGCTGGCAGTGTTAACAACCTTGCTGTAAATATTAGGGTCAGGGGACTGAAGAATGTTCTGGTTGTTACTGATAAAATCTTAATGGATTTAAAGGTGCCGGAAGGCTTTTTAGAATCGCTTAAAACAAATGGTATTAAATATACAATCTATGATGATGTTCAGCCCAACCCTACGATTGAAAACGTTGAAAACGGTCGTACTATTTATCAAAAAAATAAATGTGACGGAATTGTCGCTTTTGGCGGCGGATCTCCTATTGATTGTGCCAAGATCATTGGGGCCCGGATTGCCAATCCGTTTATGTCGGTTCGGAGAATGAAGGGGCTGTTCAGAGTGTTCTTGCCGATTCCGCCATTCTTTTGTGTGCCAACGACTGCAGGAACCGGTTCTGAAACCACTATAGCTGCTGTTATATCCGATCCCTCAACCCATGAGAAATTTGCCATCAGCGATCTTAAGCTGATACCGAAAATTGCTGTTCTGGACCCGGAATTGATGGTTGGTCTTCCGCCGCATATTACCTCCACCACCGGAATGGACGCGCTAACGCATGCTGTTGAGGCGTATATCGGTTTAAACGGAAATAAATTTACTGATGAAAACGCAAAAAATGCCACAAAGCTGGTTTTTGAAAACCTTGAAGAAGCGTATCAAAACGGTTCTAATTTAGAAGCCAGAAATAACATGGCGCTTGCCTCATTTTATGGGGGGTCGGCATTTACCAGGGCGTATGTAGGTTATGTGCATGCCATCGCACATAATATGGGTGGACTTTACGGCGTGCCGCACGGCCTGGCCAATGCCATTATTCTGCCATATATTCTGGAGTTTTGTCGCAAGGAAGCTGAGGAAAAGCTGGCGGATTTAGCGGTTGTCGGTCGCATCGGCACACGCAAAGAATCGTCTAAAGACCTGTCGCTGAAGTTTATTGAAAAAGTAAAAACCATGAACAAAAACATGAAGATCCCGACCTATATAAAAGAACTCCGGGAAAAAGACATTCCGTTGATTGCAAAACGGGCTTTGGATGAAGCGCACCCGGATTACCCGGTTCCCCGAATAATGACACTTGAAGAATGCGAGACGTTGATCAGAAAATTGATGAAGAAATGATGAGCCGGGAAACGACCAATAACCTATCAGATGGGAATAATCAGCTTAAGATTTCC
>JAQIBZ010000024.1 GCA_027858815.1 Desulfobacteraceae bacterium | reverse complement strand
GATAAATAAATAAGCGGTTTTATCCATTTTGCCGGGGGAACGGAATTACGTTCCGCATCCAGAACATTCCAACCTACCACCAGGTTGATAACCAGGTATCCGCTTAAAACGATCATATCCCAAAAAAGCATGGAATGCGGGGTGGGATAGAGCAATACGTTTAAAAGCCGTATGGGCTGTCCCAGGTCGGCAATAATAAAAAGGATACACATAATTACCGATGAGATCGCAAGAAATTCACCCATAATGGTGATTTTCCCGAAGGCCTTGTAATTATGGAGATAATACGGAATTACCAACATTACGGCTGACGCGGCAACCCCAACCAGAAAGGTAAACTGGGCAATATAAAATCCCCACGTTACATCCCGGTTCATCCCGGTGATTCCCAAACCAAAATCAAGCTGTTTTAAATAAAAGCTAAAACCGACAGCGATTATTCCCAGCAGGGCAAATACCCAAATCCAATACGCCTTACTTCCTTTTAAAGCTTTTTCTAGCATAACTACCTACCTTATACTAAGTAATATACCGATGGGTTTGACCCCAGGTTTTGTTTACGCCGAATAGCATAATTTTCCTTCAGCAACTGCCGAACCTCTGACTGCGGATCACCCAGATCACCAAAAATAAGCGCGCCTTTTGAGGCTTCCACACAGGCCGGCTGCTTTCCAACCGCCAGGCGTTCCGCACAAAAGTTACATTTTTCAACCACCCCTTTCGTGCGTGTGGGGAATTCTTTATTTTCATTTTCAGGCTTAATAGCTTCTCTGGGATCACGAAAGTTAAAACTTCTGGATCCATATGGACAGGCGGCCATACAAAAACGGCAGCCGATGCACCGGTGAAAATCCATCAGAACAATTCCGTCTTCACGCTGAAAAGTCGCCTGGGTCGGACATGCCTGGACACACGGCGGGTTTGCACAATGATTACACAACACCGGAATCGGGAGATCTTTTAACCGTTCTTGCAGAAACTCATCGGTTTTATTCGGAAAAACATGCTTATAATGCGCGTCCCAGATCCACTTGATTTCATGATTCTTATTTTCATGGTCCGGCACATTGTGCGCTTCATGGCAGGCTTTTTCCATTTTATGACAAATCCTGCTGCTCAGTTTCTTCGTATCAATCACCATTCCCCAACGCTCAGCGGTCAGGGCGGTTGATGTTTTTTTATACGTTGCTTCAGCCGAAGCCTGCCCGGAAGACGCAATCACGTCATCTGATGTCAGCCCCTCCAGCAGGGACAAAGATCCCAATCCCAGAACGGATACCCCGGCGAATTTTAAGAAGCTTCTTCTCTTGTTCTCCATCACTTCTTCTCCTTCGGGTATGTATGACAGTCCCAGCAGTATGGTTGAACCGATGCATATTCATGACACCTGTCACAGAACTCGGCTTTATTTGAATGACATTCCATACATGTGTTGGAAAGACTTGCCACATATTCCTTACCATCTATTTCATAAACACGCTGGGCATCACGGACCGTTCGATCCCGCCAGCCGTCTAACAGCTGCATATGCTCTTTTCGCATAAAATCGGCATCCCGGACACAGTGCTTGGCTTCCTTGGCTTTATCCGACAACACCACTTCCGGCGCGGATGATGCAGCACCGTGGTTGTACCAAAAAGGAAAGGTAAACACCGCAACAAAGATGATCAGCCCGATGATGATTTTCGGTTTATCATTCATCAGTTTACTCCTCCTCTTCATTCAGGGGTTCAAACCGGAGGTCTGTGGTCCGCTCAATTTCGCCATCCATCACCAGGGCATTCCCCACAAGTTCATGAATTCCGGCAACCCCGACTTCAGGCACCCAGTAATCCATCAACGGCGGCAATGCTGCCCTGTCAATGGCGCAGATGGTAGCCAGCAGATTCACGCCGTGTTTATCATGCACATGCTTAACCGCATTGGCTCTGGGCAGGCCGCCCCGCATGCGTAAGTCCATTATTTCTTCCGTATTCAAACCGGACCCACTGCCGCAGCAAAAAGTATGTTCTCTGATTGTATTTTCAGGCATTTCATAAAAATTGTTACATACGCCTTTCAAAACATACCGGGGTTCATCCAGCAGTCCCATACCCCGGGCCGGGTTGCACGAATCATGATAGGTTACTTTGAATTTATCGTTTCGGGAAGGATCCAGCTTCAGTTTGTTGTTCTTGATCAGATCCGCCGTAAATTCAGTGATGTGGACCATTTTGGTGGACGCGGCATTATCAAACCGGGTTCCGGTGATGGGGCTGACCGGCACTTCCATGAAGTCCGCCGGGCCGTTCATAGTTTCCATATACTGGTTGATGACCCGCCACATGTGACCGCATTCGCCGCCCAGAATCCATTTGACACCTAAGCGCTTGGACTCCGCATACATTTTGCCGTTTAACCGCTTCATCATATCCGAAGACGTAAACAGACCGAAATTGCCGCCTTCCGATGCATAGGTGCTGAGTGTATAATCCAGGCCGATATGCTCAAAAAGCATCAGGTAACCCATCATCGTATAGGTCCCCGGATCGGCAAATGCGTCGCCGGAAGGTGTGATGAAAAGGATTTCGGCCCCTTTACGGTTAAAGGAGGGATTGATTTTAAGTCCGGTGATTTCTTCAATGTCATCACAGAAGAATTCAATCATCTCCTTGAATGCATGGGGCTGGATGCCCAGATGGTTGCCGGTTCGGAAACAATTGGCCACCGGTTCAATAATCCAATTAATATTTAAGCCCAACAGAGACAAAAGCTCTCGTCCCATCATGGTGATTTCAGCCGTATCAATCCCATACGGGCAATACACTGAACAACGGCGGCACTCCGAGCATTGATAGAAATAGGAGAACCATTCTTTAATGACCGTTGGCGTCAGCTTTCTGGCACCGGCAATGCTGCCCAGAATTTTTCCGGCGGTTGTGAAATCTTTTCGATAAACAGATCGGAGAAGCTCCGCCCGCAGCACCGGCATGTTTTTGGGATCACCGGATCCAATAAAAAAGTGGCATTTGTCCGCGCAGGCGCCGCATCGGACACAAACATCCATAAAAATCTTTAAGGACCGGTATTTTCCCAGGCGTTCCTTAAAGCCTTCATAAATAATTTTCTCCCAGTTATCAGGGAGCTTCCAGTCCTCATCGGCTGGAGACCATTCATCTTTTGCAACGAGCCCCAGGTACTCCTGGTTCTTCTTTTTTGCAGGGTAACAAAAATTTCCCAGGGTCAGATCCGTCGGCACGTCTTGCCACCGATCTGAAGGAACACTGTAATCGATGCTGTCAAACATCTCTTCAGGTTTCAGGATATCTACCATAATTACTCCTTTTCCACAGGCAGACCTGCCTCGATCATTTTTTCCCTGAAGTCATCTTCATACTCGTCATACGTATGAAA
>JAQIBZ010000023.1 GCA_027858815.1 Desulfobacteraceae bacterium | reverse complement strand
GGTGAGACAATTGATAATACTGTTGAAGTTATCAATGCGTCTCATCTTCAGGCAACGGCAGGAATTTCAACTCAGCCCATCGAACTTTCAGCATCAGAGTTCTTCTACGGAGACTCTATTTTGAATCTGGTAGAAGCTGTTAGAGCATCAGGGCTTCGGGACAGGACCGATGTTGCAGCTCAGTTAAATGGCCGATTAGCTCCGGAGATTTTCTATGGATACTCAGATGTTATCGCGGTTGATAATAAATGTGCTGATTGCTAAAATTTTTTATAAATATGAACAAGTGCGGGAGGGTGTTTAGCAAGCCCTCCCTTTCTTTTTATTTAATTTTTAAAAGTTCGGCACATCAATTGCAAATATCTGAGCCAATATGTATTTGATTGCTCCTGACCAATAAATAGAACAATGAAATTTAAAATTGAAAAAACACTAAAATTAATCAAGGAAAAGGGGATTTTATGAAAAAGGCCAACTGCACTGACGGGAAAAGAGATTTCGGGGGTTTTGTTATTATTAAAAAAATTCAGATGATTGTTTTAGCGGGGCTGGTGGCTCTGATTTGTGTCGGATGCAGTGGCGGCGGATCAGGCAGTGACACAAGTGCTGCCAGTTCAGTCGGCGCAGCATCTTTGGTTGAAGGCGTTTTTGTAGATAGTCCGGTAGAAGGTTTGGGCTATATGACTGAAACCCATGCCGGGATTACAGATGCGGAAGGTCGGTTTACTTGTTTTGAAGGAGAAACGATTACCTTTATGATCGGTGATGTGATGCTTGGCCAGGCAATGGCCGGTGAAGTGATTACACCCATGGATTTCCTTGATAAATCGGAAATGCCGTTTGATGTGACGCATCCAATGGTCACCAACATGGGTCGTTTTTTGCAGTCGCTGGATTCAGACGGTGACCCGGAAAATGGAATTACCATATCTCCTGAAGTCAGGGAGGAAATGACCGGGCGGATGATTGATTTTCATCAAAGTATCGAAGATTTTGAAAATGATCCGGACGTTGTCGCCTGTTTTGATGTATTTAACGGTCTTAATATGCCTCATAACGGGATGATGTGGGATCTGTTTTCAACAGATGAGGCGCGGGAGCATATGATTGAGCATATGGGTGAATATATGGGGTTTGTTGCATCAGAAAAATCCGGCAGTGATACAGAGAATCCCATGGATGACGAAATGGTCGAGTATATGAACGATCACATGGGCGGCAATATGGGAAGCCGAATGTAAGAAATAATCAACTTGTAGGTTTTATTTGTGGGTGCAAGCCTGCTTTATAAATCCCCTCCACTTTGAGCGGGTGGTAAAACTTCCGGTGTGTCTGCATGCACACCGGGAGCCCACAAATAAAAATAATTCAGATTAATTATCTGTTTTATTATAATATATATACCGTCATTGACGAGTGCTTTCAATGACGGTATATATGTATAGGGGGTGTGCAAATAATTCGCACTTCCTATTTGATTTTTCAAATCTGTTTTTGGTATTTTAGAAAAATATTAAACAAATAAGAAATGATATGAAAATTTCACAGCCCCGAAAACTCTATGTGCCTGCCCTGATAATTGTAGCGGTTGTTTTTTCCCTTCTTGTTTTTATCGGTTTTTCTACCTACGGGCACCTGGACCATGCCAGAACCAATGCTTTAACGTTTGTTCATCAAAGAGGAATCGCCACAATACAGATTATGGAGACCAGTATTCGCTCACTTTGGGGAACCTGTGCCTCTAAAGAAGAATCAATTGATCAGCTGATCAAAGAAGTGGGTGAAAATGAGTATGTTACATATGCGTATATGGTGAACAAAGAATATGAGATCCTGCACCACTCCATGCCCCTGCCTGCCGGGACATCAGGTTTGTGGTTGAATCAGATGTCTGGTTCGGAAGAAATATTAAGCCGTATCCATACGTTATCTGACGGGATAAAAGTGTATGAGCTGGCTGAAACAATCAGGCCTTTATCTCAGGAACGGCTTGGAAATAGTGATGACTTCCTTAAATATAATGGGGGTATCATCGTCATCGGGCTGAATATGTCGACGTATGAAATGGCAAGGCAGATGGATTTCCAGCATGCCATTGTGATGCTTTCGATTCTCGCTGTTTTAGGCGGCGGGGCGGTTTTTTTCATTTTTGTTATCCATCTTTATCACCGGATGAATCAGCGGCTTCGTGAAACCCAGGAATACACCCGTCAGGTTGTGGACAGTATGGCCAATGGTTTGCTGAGTATTGATATCGATGGGCGGATTCTTTCGTATAATAATCTTTCACTTGAAATTCTTGGTCTGGCCCAGTCGGATATTGAGCAATTGGATTTAAACAAGGTAATTGATTTTGAAACCAGTGGCATTTCACAGACGCTCCATCAGTGTGTAATGATACTGGATCGGGAAATCAATATTGAGCAGACCGGCGGCGAGCGTTTGCCGCTGGCGATCAGTGTGACCCCGATACTCAGTTTGAACCCGAAATCAGTGGAAGAAGGCGCTTGTCAGGGCGCGGTTATTATCCTTCGGGATTTACGGGAGATCAAGCTGTTGGAGGAAAAAGTCCGCCGCACGGAAAAACTTGCGGCGTTGGGAAAATTGTCTGCAGCTGTTGCCCATGAAATCAGGAATCCGTTGAGCTCCATCAGGGGATTTGCCAAATTTTTAAGTCATGCGTTAAAAGATCGGCTCAAAGATCAGGAATACGCAGATGTGATGGTTAAAGAAGTGGACCGGATCAATCGCGTGGTTACGGATCTGCTAAATTTCGCCAGTCCGATGGAGCTGACAATGGAATATGTGAATCCCGCAGAACTGGTTGAACATACTGTCCGCCTGGTGGAAGGGGATGCTCAGGCCCGCAACATTAATATTGAAGTGAATACTGAAAACAGTCCGGAGTCGGCATTTGTAGATCCGTATCAGATCACCCAGGTCCTGCTCAACCTGATGTTAAACGCACTTCAGGCAATCGGCACCGGTCAATTCATGAATGTCGGAGTTGCCATGAATATGGTTTCATCAGCTGTCACATTCTGGGTGGAAGATGATGGAACGGGTATTTCCGAAGAACATATAGAAAAAATATTTGATCCGTTTTTTACCCGTCGGGAAAAAGGGACCGGTCTGGGTCTTGCCATTGTTCAGAAAATTGTGGAAACCCACCACGGGACGGTCCAGGTGATCAGTCCCCTGCCGGGTAAAATTTACGGGTGCCGGTTTGTTATTTCAATTCCCATGGACCTGGAAGCAAGGACATAAGGAAATCCTATGAAACCTGAAATTTTGGTTGTTGATGATGACGCGTCCCATCGTAAAATGCTCCAGGCTGTTCTTTCGGCAGAAGGATATGCCGTTACCCAGGCATCTGACGGCCAACAGGCGGTTGATGCGGTAAAAGAGAAATTTTACGAATTGATCCTGATGGATATCCGGATGAATCGGATGGGCGGTATTGAGGCGCTCAAACGGATCAAGGAGATTAGCCCGGGAATTCCGATTGTAATCATGACCGGATATGCCTCTGTGAATACGGCAGTGGAAGCCCTTAAATCCGGGGCATACGATTACATAACCAAACCTCTTGATATTGATGATTTGAAGGTGCATGTGAAAAATGCCCTGTCGCATTTCCAGCTTGAGCAGGAGAATCTGTTTTTAAAGGAACGGGTGGCGGAACAGTATGATTTTTCTAAAATTATTGGCCGGTGTGAACCGATGATGAAGATGTATGAAACGCTTTCGCTGGTAGCACCTTCAGATGCCACCGTTTTGATCTTAGGAGAAAGCGGAACCGGTAAGGAGCTGGTTGCCAATGCCATTCACCAGAACAGCCCGCGGAAAAACAACCCGTTTATCAAGGTCAATTGCGCCGCTTTGCCTGAAACACTGCTGGAAAGCGAGCTGTTCGGTCATGAACGAGGGGCGTTTAGCGGGGCCGCAACGCAAAAAAAAGGACGGTTTGCCAATGCGCACACCGGCACCATTTTTTTAGATGAGATTGCCGAAATGCCACCGACCACCCAGGTAAAAATTCTTCGGGTACTCCAGGAGCAGGAATTTGAGCCGTTGGGGAGTTCAAAAAGCGTTAAGGTCGATATCCGGATCATTACGGCCACCAATCGGATTTTAGAGGATGAAATTGAAAATGGTAATTTCCGTGAGGATCTGTATTATCGGCTAAATGTTGTTTCCGTAAAAATCCCCCTTTTACGGGAGCGAAAAGATGATATTCTTCTGCTGGCGGATTATTTTTTAAAAAAGTACTCGGATAAAAATAAAAAAATGAT
>JAQIBZ010000086.1 GCA_027858815.1 Desulfobacteraceae bacterium | reverse complement strand
AAATACTGACCTCAAATAAAGATCTATGATTTGTTTTTCGTAAAAACAATGTAAATTTTTTAAATTTTTCGTACCCGTTCACGGGATCGAAAATATCAATTTTTCGTAAACTGCTGTTCTGTAAGCGCTTACAGGGTGCCGCAGATGCGAGGCGCCGGGCACGAAGACGTACTCGTCGTACTTCAAGTGCCCGGGAACAAAGCAGGTGCGGTGCCCTATGAACGCTTGCAATCAGTAAATCTTTCGTCGACCCACATTGGAACCGATGACGGAGAATGTATTTTCTGCAATAAACAGGGCTGCCGGATCAATGGTAAACACAATCTCTTCCAGTCTTTTCAACTGAATATTATTAATAACCGTCAGAACAATCTGTTTCGGTGTCCCGGAATAACCGCCCACGCCGTTTAAAAGCGTTGACCCCATTCTAAACTGCTGATTGACCATCGCCGAGATCTCCTTGGGTTTGTCCGAAATCATCAGCACGACTTTTCTCTGGCTGAACATAGACAGCGCATAATCCATTGTAAAGGAGGCACAGAAAATCATAATTATGGAGGCAATCACCAGATCTTTGTCAAAAAATACAAAACTGAATGCATACAGCAATAAATTAAAGAAAAAATAAAACTTGCCTAAACCGATATTAAATTTTTGATAAAACAGGACGCCGATGACATCCAGTCCGCCGTTTGACCCCAGCGACCGTAACACGATGCCAGTCCCCAGACCAGAAAGCACACCGCAGGTGATTGCTGCATACAGCTGGTCATGAATTTGAAAATTCACATCAAGCACCGCATAAATACCGGTAAAAAAAAGCATCGCATAAAGCGAGTAGAGCAGAAACCGCTTGCTGATAAACTTCCAGGCAATGATGAACAACGGAATATTGAATAAAAGAAACCATATACTGATGCGGCTGAGTCCGCTGGCAAAATACACCAGAGACGCCACCCCGAAAATACCACCGGGAATAAAGGCGTGTTGAAACGCAATCCCCTTTAGCGCCAGGGCCATAATCGTCGAGCCGGCGGTAATCAGAAAAATGTTCCAGGGTATCGAATATGTGATTCGGGGGTCTATCATAGGTAGCGCTTCATCTCTTAGATATTTAGAATTCAGTCTTTATGGTTCTCAACCAAGTCTTTGTGAAGAACACAGATGCTTTTTTCAAAATCATCTTCTTCAATCACAAATTGAATATCAATATCACGCATGCATTTATGAACAGCCAGAACTTTAATATTTGCCGCATCCAGCGCGTTGACGGCTTTGGGCAACACCCCGGAATCCCCCATATTGCTGCCGATGGCGGAAATAAGTGCCACTTTTTTCAGCATTATATCAGCAGCCGGAAACGATTCCCGGATTGAATCAGCCAGTTTTTTGATGGTGGCCAGAGGCTCTGCCACATAATGTGTCAGAGTATTGGCATTGCTATCCTTTGCAAGATATCTGATTTTAAATTTTGCAAAATGTTTCAGCATCTCCAGATCATGATTAAAACGGCCGACCATGTCCTGGTCCCAGCATTCAATGGCCGTCACTTTTTTTCTGCCGGCAATAATTTCAACTTTAGGTGTTTCGCTTTTATAATCAGTCTGAATGAGAGTACCGGGGTGTTCGGGGTCAAATGCATTTTTAATCCGCAAAGGGATACCGCTTTTCCGCATGCCCTTGGCAGCCTGGGGATGAATCGCTTCCATACCCAGATCGGAAAGCTGATCCGCCACATCGTAATTGGTCTGCCCGATGGTTTGCACCTTATCCGCGCCGATCAGTCTCGGATCACCGCTGCTGAGATGGAATTCCTTGTGAATAATCCCTTCCCTCGCCTCTGTGAGCACAGCGATCTTGCTAAACGTGATTTCGCTGTAACCCCTGTCATAGGTGTCCATAATCCCTTCTTTGCACTGGGTATAACCGGTGACAACCGGCAATTCGGCGCCTATATCAATATCACAAAAATGATGGCGGATTTTATCATCCAATGAAAAACTTTCCGTTTCCATCCAGCCGCTCAAATCCACAAACCGCGCATTGACACCGAGCGTTGAAAGAATCTGGAAGGTGTTGTGAGCGCTGTGGGCTTCCCCAACAGCGCTGAGCATTTCCCGGACAGTCATCAAATGCTCGTCCAGCTGAAAATGGCCGTATGAGCAAAGGCGGGTCAGATCCAGCAGACAGCTTCGCACCCCTTCTATCCGCTCTTTTACAAACCGATCCGCAATGGACAGATCAAGGCCCAACGGTTCAAGCGTCGCATTGATCTGGCACATCGCATCACCCACACGGGTAATGGCATCTCCCCATATCCAGGATGAGTCACTGTCA
Source organism: Desulfobacteraceae bacterium (assembly GCA_027858815.1). Lineage (GTDB taxonomy): Bacteria > Desulfobacterota > Desulfobacteria > Desulfobacterales > Desulfosalsimonadaceae > SURF-3. The sequence continues at coordinate 8,604 of JAQIBZ010000086.1, read as the reverse complement.
GAAAACAGGGCGTAAACGCCTGCTTTGCGCGACTTTTTATGTTCCAGCAGCATATCCGTCACGCCGCTATAAGCGGACACAACAATGATGCGGTTGTATAATTCTGTTTTCTTTCGGTTTCCGATTAAAATATTATCCAGCACATCTTTGAATTGAATCATAGACGTGCCGCCGATTTTTTCTACGGTATGGTTTCCCATTTTTTCCTCTCTTAAAGGGGGTAAACCCCGTTCTCATCATGAACTTCTTTGCCTGTCAGCGGCGGGTTAAACACACAAACCATCCGCATATCTGAAAATGCCCGCAGGTAGTGTTTCTCATGCCCGTTTAACGCATACATGGTGCCGTCTTTGATTTTAAAAATTTCCCCGGTTTCAATAACTTCAAGCTCTCCTTCACCGCCCACACAATAAACCGCCTCCAGATGATTTTTGTACCAGATGAGTGTTGTGGTTCCGGCAAATATTGTGGTGTCATGGAATGAAAACCCCATGCCGTCTTTTTTCAAAAGCATCCGCCGGCTCGCCCATGTGCCGGTTTCCGCAGATATATCATTTTCAGATCCGATAATGTCTTCCAGGGTTCTTACGATCATTACATTTCTCCTGTCAGGTTTTGCTTTTTTTCTTCAAGGAGTTCGCCGATAGATTGTTCAACAATTGACATACCCTTTAAAAGGGTTTCTTCATCAATGACCAGCGGCGGCAGAAACTTGACGACCTGGTCATCCGCGCCGGCAAGCTCAATGATCAACCCGTTTTCAAAACATCTTTCCGAAATTTGCGAACAGAACCCCATTTCCGGAATTTCAAGGCCAAATATCATGCCGCGGCCCCGGACCGATGCATTGAGCTCCGGATATTTTTCAGCAATCGCCTCAATTTCTTTTCTAATAATATCGGACTTATATTTAACGGCATTGCTCAGATCCATGTCATCCCAGTAGTGAAGGGCCTCATAAGACGCCACAAACGCCAGATTGTTGCCCCGGAATGTACCGGTATGCTCGCCGGGCTTCCACTGATCCAGATCTGACCGGAACAGCAACAGCGCCAATGGCAGTCCGGCACCAATGGCTTTAGACAAGGTCACCATATCCGGCTTGATGCCGGATTCCTCAAAACTGAAAAAATCGCCGGTACGTCCGTTGCCCACCTGGATATCATCAATAATAAGCAGAATATCAAATTCATTACACACCTGCGATAGTTCACGGAGCCATTCGGAACTGGCAATATTAACTCCGCCTTCCGCCTGGATGGTCTCAACAATCACGGCAGCCGGCAAGTCCAGCCCGCTGCTGTTATCAGACAGCAGTTTTCTGAAAAGATCTATTGTGCTGACGTCGGCGCCCAGATAACTGTCATACGGCATAAAGCTGACATTCGAACGGCTGATGTAGGCCTCATCACGGTAAAAGTTATTTCCGGTTATGGAAAGAGACCCCATGGTCAGCCCATGAAACGCGTTGGTAAAGGCAACGATGTTGGACCGCCCCTTGATCATCCGGGCCAGTTTTATGGCCGTTTCCACCGAATTGGTGCCGGTGGGGCCGGTAAACTGGACCTTATAATCAAGGTTCCGGGGTTGCAGGATGGTGTCATAAAGTTTTGTTAAAAACTTCTTTTTCGCGGTGGTTGCCATATCCAGGGTATGATGCGGCCCCTTGTTGGAGATATATTCAATCAGCGCACTGTTAATGCGTTCATTATTATGGCCGTAATTAAGTGTGCCGGCCCCGGCAAAAAAATCAATGTATTGCCTGCCGGATTCATCGGTCATCGTTGCCCCCTCAGATGATTCAAATATAACCGGAAAAGACCGGACATATCCCCTGACACGTGATTCTATCTGTTCAAAAATTCTCATGGATTACTTCTCCTGATTATTATAAAGTTAAACTAAATTCTGGGCCAATATGAAAAAGAATTTCCGGTTCATGGATATTTTCTCCAAAATTTACGGCTGGAAAAAATTCTTTTTCAAACTCAAAAGACGATTTTAACTCTCTGGCCACTGCCATAAAAAGTTTGATGGATGCCTGGTTGGAAGGGGTGATGGTAGCGTCCAGATGTTTAATATTCAATATTTTCAATTTTTTAAAAAGAGTAACCAGCATTTGAACGCCAAGACCCTGCCCACGTTCCTTTTCATCAACCGCCACCTGCCAGACAAAAACGGTGTCCGGCGAGCCTGGCGGGATATAGGCAGTGATAAATCCAACAACGCGTCCCTGTTTTTCGGCCGCAAGGCATGTTTTGCCAAAATGACGGCACATAATCAAATAATGGTATATTGAATTAACATCCAGTGTTTTGGAGGCTTTTGCGATTTCCCAAAAATATTTACCGTCATCGGTTTTTGGGGGTCGAAAAATTATGCTGTCAGATAACTGACTTTTTTTTGTGTTCAAAATCTATCCTCTGTTTTCAGTATTTGTTAATCTTCTAATTGTTATTTACTGTATTGGCCTGCGCATATCTTATTTCCTTAAGTATCTTTTTACCGCCAGCCTCTAAAATTTTTTTGCCGAGTTTCTTTCCGATTTCAGACGCAATTTTCTTTTCACCGATCAACGTTTCTTTTAAGAAAATATCGCCATTGAGACTTACCAGTCCACCGGTTAATCGAATCATTCCTCCGAAACTTTCTCCCAATGCAAATGCCGGAATACTGCAGCCGCCCTGTAGTTCTTTAAGATAAGCCCGCTCAGCCAATAGAGCAGATTCTGTTGATACATGATTAACGCTTGCCCTTATTTTTCTTATAAGGTTTTTATCGATTGACTTGTAAGCCTCAACAGCAATACTTCCCTGCCCTACGGGTGGCACAAATTCGGTTTCAGGAAATCTATGAACAATCAGATGGTCGTAATTCATTCGCTTCACACCGGCATATGCCAGTATCAGGGCATCACACGCTCCGGACTTCATTTTGTTAATACGAGTCTGGAGGTTGCCTCTCATGTTCACGGTTTTGATGTGCGGATAAAAATGCCTGAGCATTGAAACTCTTCTGACCGAAGAAGTTCCAATGCATATTTGTGCGTCCTTACTATCCAGATCCAAACAATAATCGTAACTTACCAGCACGTCATTGACTTTTTCACGTTTGGTAAACGCTATCAGACTAAATCCGACAGGCAGCGATGACGGCATATCCTTTGCGCTGTGAACAGCGATGTCGACCTCTCCATTTTTCAGCATGGTTTCAATTTCTTCGGTGAAAACTCCCTTGCTACCGATTTTAGCAATTGGTGTATTTAAAATTTTATCACCAAGGGTTTCTATATTTACAATTTCGGTTGCCAGCCCCTTTTTATTGAGCATTGCAGCAACTGTTCCAGACTGCCAGAGTGCCAGTTTACTTTTTCGTGATCCGATTTTTATTGTTAACCCTTTATTATTAAGCATTTTAAAAGACTCTAACCTTTCCGCTATAAAAGCCAAATCATCGTTATTGAAAACCAATAATGATGATTTGATTAAAGAATTATCAGTGTATATTATTTTCTATTAAATTTAAAACAATGCTTTAAATATATATTTATATATCGCATTCAAAATATATGTCAATAGTTAAGATTTTATAAATACAGTAATTTATAGATAAAATTTTTATAAAACCTCAAAATTTAGATTCTATTCAATGCATTAATATGTTTTGCATAGAATATAAATTAAGGTGATTTTTTTATAAACTTTTGAGAACAATATTTATAGAAACCGGGCTGACTTTTTTGAAGAGGCAACATTCGCCTCGGTGGCCGAAACGATGATCAAGGCCGAAAAAATAGTTTGTAAAAAAACAAGTTACGCCACATACTAAAAGCAAATCAATTATATAACCTTTCAAGGAAAGCCCATGACCCTCCACAATAAAATACAGATTATTTCATATCCCGACAGTCTTGGAAAAAACCTGCAGGAACTCCATTATGTATTAAACAGGTATTTTTCCAAAGCGGTTGGCGGCGTTCACATCCTGCCTTTTTATCCCTCTTCCGCAGACCGGGGGTTTGCGCCGATCTCATATTATGATGTCGACCCGGCCTTTGGAACATGGGAAGATCTTGAAATAATTAATGATGATTATAACCTGATATTCGATTTCATGGTCAACCACATTTCCCGACAGTCAAAATATTTTATTGATTTTCTTGAAAACGGTCAAACTTCCGAATTTGCGGATATGTTCTTAAGTTTTTCCAAACTGAATTCTGACGGACATATCCGCAAAGAAGATCTTGAAAAAGTATACACCCGCAAGCCACGACCGCCGTTTCAGGAAATTCAGCGGCCCGACGGATCCATGGAGACGATCTGGTGCACATTTGATTTTGAACAGATTGATGTCGATATAAAATCACATAAAACGAAGGAATTATTCAGGGATTTTCTTATTTTCCTGTCAAGAAAAAAACCGTTGTTTATCCGCATGGATGCCATTGCCTATACAACCGTTGAAATCGGAACCAACTGTTTTTTTCTCGAACCGGAAATCTGGGACACGCTTGAAATGCTCAATGGCTTTGTCTCGCCGTTTGGCGTCAGCATCCTGCCGGAAGTTCACGCCCATTATTCTTATCAGTTAAAACTGGCTGAAAAGGGCTACTGGGTGTATGATTTTTCTTTGCCCATGCTGGTTCTGCACACATTGTATCATCACTCAAACAAACGGCTGCTGCACTGGCTGAAAATATGCCCCCGCCGACAGATTACAACATTAGACACCCATGACGGCATCGGGGTTGTGGATGTTGAGGACCTGATGACACCCGAGGAAATAGAAAAAACCATTAACGGCCTTTATGAAAAAGGCTCCACTGTCAAGCCGATATATTCAAGCTCGGAGTACCAGAACCTGGATGTCTATCAGGTCAACTGCACGTATTATTCGGCCCTTGAAAAAAATGATGACGCGTATATTGCCGCACGGACCATTCAGTTTTTTACGCCCGGAATTCCTCAGGTTTACTATGTGGGCCTGCTGGCCGGAGAAAATGATATTGCACTGGTGGAAGAGACAAAAAACGGGCGGGACATCAACCGACACAGTTATCACCTGGATGAAATACACGATGAGATCCGGAAACCGGTTGTCCAGCGGCTGATAAAACTAATGGAATTTAGAAATCATTATCCGGCCTTTGACGGCGACCTGACGATTGAAGACTCGCCGGAAAACCAACTGATTTTAACCTACAGCTTCGGTAAATATTCATGTACCGCGACCATCGACCTTGTGGATTATTCCACAGAAATCAGGTACTTTGAAGAAAAAACAAATAAAATTATTTCTTTTATTGCTTAGCGGGCAACCCAATGAGTCATAACCATTCAGCAATTGTCGTCGTTGTCGGAGAGATTCTTTTTGACCTGATAAACGGACAGAAGCATCTGGGCGGGGCGCCGTTTAATTTCGCGTACCACCTGTTACACTTGGGGTTTCCCGTCCGGTTTATATCAAGAATCGGCAATGATGCCAATGGGAAAGAAATTCTAAATAAATTAAAAGGGTTTCAATTTCCCGCAGCCGACATACAAGTGGATCCTGATTTTGAAACCGGCACGGTGCATGTTGAATTAGACCGTTTAGGCAGTCCCCGGTTTGATATTGCGGCACCGGTTGCCTATGATCATATTGAATTTATAGAAGATTCCCATTTATCAATTTTAAATTCAGCCGCCTGTCTCTATTTTGGTTCCCTGGTTCAGCGAAGCCCGTGCGGACGTCTTCAAATCCGGCAGTTTTTGCAAAACATACCAAAATCCGGCGGTTGCTTCTACGATATCAACCTGCGGCCGGATTGCTATACTGAAGCGGTGATCAAACAATCACTGAATCACGCCACCATTTTAAAACTAAACACGGATGAGCTTGAAATATGCCGGCAACTCTTTGCCCCGGAAACGAAAAACAGCACTTTTGTCAGGCAATTAATGGACAGATTCACTATTGCACAGGTTGTATTGACGAAAGGCGCCCACGGATGTACTTTATACGATAAAAACGGACCGCATGAATCAACTCCGGCGGTGGTGAACACGATGTCTGATTCGGTGGGCGCCGGAGATGCCCTTGCGGCCATGTTTTGTGCCTGTACCCTCAATAATTGCTCACCTGACCAGTCGCTTTTTGCCGCATCGCACTTTGCATCCCGCATCTGCGAAATCAGCGGTGCGATTCCCGAATCTCCCGGCTTCTATACTCCCTACAAAAAGATAATCAATCAAAGGACTTCCCATGGCATTATCTAAATTATATATCCAATTGTTCAGCATTCATGGACTGCTCCGGTCAGAAAACATGGAACTGGGTCATGATGCGGACACCGGCGGTCAGATCAAATATGTTGTTGAACTGGCAACCGCACTCAGCCAAAACGAATCCGTTCAGCAGGTGGACCTGTTTACCCGGCTGATTTCCGATAAAAACATATCCAAAGACTATGCCGAACCGATTGAAAAAGTGAATGAAAAGTTCAGTATTGTCCGGATTCAATGCGGAGGAAAAAAATACATACGAAAAGAACTATTATGGCCCCACCTGGATGAATTTGTTGATAAAACGATTAAATATATAAAACGAAGAAACAGGATCCCTGACATTGTCCATGGACATTACCCGGATGCGGGGTATGTTGCCATGAACCTGTCAGAGATTTTCGATACCCCGTTTGTTTATACCGGTCATTCTCTGGGACGGTCAAAGCTTGAACAACTGCTCCATGACGGGATGGAAAAAACCGATATCATTAAAAAATATAAAATTGATCGGCGCATTCAGACGGAAGAGACGATATTAAAAAATGCGGATTGTGTTGTTGCCAGCACCCGTCAGGAAGTTAATACGCAATACGGATTGTATGAAAACCAAAAAATTCCGAAGTATACCGTGATCCCCCCGGGACTGGATATTGAAAAGTTCTATCCCTTTTATCATGACCTGCTGCCGGAATCGACAAAAGACGAAGCGGAAGTCTATGCACAGGCATCTGTTTTAGAAGAATTAAACCGGTTTTTTATGCACCCGGACCGACCGATAATTCTGTCTTTATGCCGCCCGGACAAACGGAAAAATATTTCCGGATTAATTAAGGCCTACGGGGAAGACAAGGGCCTGCAGTCCATGGCAAACCTGGCCGTGTTTGCCGGTATCCGTAAAGACATTTCCACTATGGAGGATAACGAACGCGATGTTTTAACCGAAATTCTGCTGCTCATGGACAAGTATGATCTGTACGGCAAAATTGCGATTCCCAAAAAACACAATTTTGAGTATGAAGTACCGGAACTTTACCGTATTGTCGCGGAAAAAAAAGGGATTTTTGTAAATTCCGCTTTGACGGAACCCTTCGGCATAACGATTCTCGAAGCCGCTGCATCGGGACTACCCGTCGTCGCTCCAAATGACGGCGGCCCCCGGGATATCATCAAAAACTGTGACTGCGGCATCATCGTAGACACCACAAATAGCAGTAGCCTGGCGGAAGCGATCAAAACCATCATTATTGATGAAGAAAAATGGAAAACGTTTTCAAAAAATGGCATCATGAATGTTCGTAAACACTATACCTGGAAAAATCATGCCGCGACCTACATCAAAGATACATCAAACGTTATCACGGATTCCCGGTCTCATAAAGTGACGGCAGCAGTGCCGTCGGATTCCATTGGCCGTCGGATAGCCGCGCTTGATTATTTTATCATAACAGACATTGACAATACGCTCATCGGGGAAGATAACAAATATTTAAAAGAGCTGTGCCGGCTTTTGACAAAGCATAAAGCCCATGTCGGATTCGGTGTTGCGACCGGACGGACCATCGATTCCACGACAGCATATTTAAAAAAATTTAATGTAAACATCCCGGATGTCATCATCTCTTCGGTTGGATCGGAAATATATTATGGACCGCGTCTTCATTTTGGAAAAGGATGGAAAACGCATATTTCGGCAAAATGGAATCGCGAAAAAATGGTTGAACTTTTATCGGATTTTTCCTTTATCTCCTATCAGGAGGCAGATACCCAACGAAAATTCAAAGTCAGCTATAACATGAAACCGGGTAAAGACCGCCTGGCAAAAATACATAATCGCCTGCGGGCGCATAAATGCCACTATAACTTGATCTACTCACACAACAAATTCTTAGATATTTTACCCTTTCGTGCCTCAAAGGGAAAAGCGATCCGGTATTTAAGCTATCAATGGGATATTGCGTTGAAAAATTTTCTCGTCTGCGGGGACTCCGGGAATGACGAAGAAATGCTCAGAGGCGAACCCTGTGCCGTAGTGGTCGGAAATTACAGCCCGGAACTTGAACACCTAAAAGGACTCCGAAAAATATACTTCTCAAAAAAGCCGTCTGCAGGCGGTATCTTAGAAGCGATAGAGCATTATCAATTTTTTAAAATAGCAATGGTACGTCAAAATGTAAAATAACTCCGCAAAATTAATGACAAGAAATCAATACATTTCATATTTCACCAGCCGCCCATCCAACCCCCCGGCCTGGATCGGTTTTTTCCATGAAGCCTTGAGTCCCATTTTTTTGATATATGTTGGATCCCCGAAGTAAATATAAGCGGCGGATTGATT
>JAQIBZ010000636.1 GCA_027858815.1 Desulfobacteraceae bacterium | reverse complement strand
AATCAAAGCTGTTAAAGGGTGTTGAAACCGTTCAGAATTTGACCGGTTTATAAACCTTGGCCTTGATCACCGTTTCGGCCACCGGTGTGGAAACATTAAAATTGGTTGATCTAACCGATTGAAATAATGAATTATTTTTTTTGTTGAAAAAATATGTAATAAATCTAGACATTTACAAATAACTAGTTTATATACTGGAAGTATGGGTCAAATTTTACTGCGCACAGCAGACGGTCAAGGCATGAGGTTGCCGTTTCTCTGGAAGAATACGAATCGGCAGGCAATACAAAAAGCCAACGTCAAATTACAGAAGAACTTGGCATACCGCGGTCAACTTTACAACACTGGCTGGCCCGTAAAGGTCGTATCGACGCTGAACCAGAGCTTGTTTCTTTTTTTGAGTCTCCGGTGGGAACGGCATTTCTGCATCGGTTATCAATAGCGATCCATTTGGTCATAACCATGTCAGGTACCGGCAGTACTCGTCATATCTGCCAGTTGCTCGAATTAGCCGGCCTGGACCAGTTCATAGCTTCATCTTATGGTGCCCAATATGACGTCTGTGTAAAAATGGAGCAAGCCATTACCAAGTTTGATCATATTGAAAAAGAACGACTATCAGCAACAATGCCACAAAAGGAAATAACTGTCTGTCAGGACGAGACCTTCCATCCGGAAACGTGCCTTGTAGCCATTGAGCCGGTTTCCAACTTCATCCTTCTTGAAAAGTATGCTGACAGCAGGAAGGCTTCGGAGTGGACAAAAGCCATGGAGGAAGCCACCCGTGGACTTCCGATAACGGTGGTACAGTCAACCAGCGATGAGGGCAAAGGAATTGTTCACCATGTCAAAACTGATCTGGGTGCCCATCATGCACCAGATGTATTTCATGTTCAGCATGAGATTGTCAAAGGGACAAGCGCTGTCTTGGCCAGCAAAAAGAAAAAAGCGGAAAAGCTCCTGGAACAGGCATCTAAAGATGTTCAATCCGGCATCCGGGAGAAGGAGAAATATCTTCAGGCCCCGCATGGACCCGGACGTCCCCCTCAATTTGACAAAAGGATCGAAGAATCCCTGCTGAACCAGGAAACGGCCAGAAAGAATCTGGAGGTTGCTGAATCGTACCAACAGCAGATGAAAGAGGCGATTCAAAAAATTGGCACGGTGTATCATCCTGTAAATCTGGAAACCGGAGAGCTGAGACAAGTCGATGCAGTTTCAGAATCTTTAAATGATTGTTTTAAGACTATGGAAACAGTAGCTTCGGATGCGAAGCTATTGGACCGCAGCTTAAAAAAGATACAGAAAGCCAAAAAAGTAATCGTGGATATGGTTGCGACGATCCTTTTCTATCACATGAGCGTTCAGACAAAGGTTGAAGCTCTTTGTATGCCGTTGAAAGTGGAGCAAACCATCATGAACACGCTGATACCGGGACTCTATATAGAGCGTGTATCAAGACAGGCTAAACGTGCCGATGACCGCCGGCGGTTACGTGAGAAATCTATTGAAATCCTGAAACCCTTGCATGGAGAGGATAGTCCTTTCAGCGGTTTAGATGCTGACGAAATAGAGATGATCGAAAAGGTGGCAGAAGAATGCGCAAACCTGTTTCAACGATCGAGTTCATGCGTAGAGGGCAGGAATGGCCAATTATCCCTGCGTCATCATGGTCTTCATCGGATCAGCCACCGGAAACTGACTGCCCTTACCGCAGTTCATAATTATTTCATAAAGCGAAGAGATGGAACCACTCCGGCTGAAAAATTTTTCGGAGTCAAGCCAAAGGAAATATTTGAATTTTTACTCAACAATATTGACCTGCCCGGCAGGCCTGCCCGGGGCCGGTCATAAGCTGGCGGCCGAAACGATGATCAAGGCCGTTTTTTGCTTCCTGACCTGAATCGATAGTTAAATTTTTCCCTTTCCCTCAAATATGGTTTTATAAAAATGTTAAACAGCAGCACCGGCATTGATTTGTCTCCTGAACAGAAAGAAGCAGTAGAATATATCGGTCCCGCATTGGTTGTTGCCGGTGCCGGTTCCGGTAAAACAAGAACCCTGACAGCTAAAATTGCTTACCTGATAGATAATGGCTATTCACCGGAAAGTATATTGGCGATAACGTTTACAAATAAAGCTGCCGGAGAAATGAAATCACGGCTTGTTGAGCTTACCGGACTTACAATCGATCAGTTTCCCTGGGTCAGGACCTATCATTCAGCCTGTTTTAAGATTTTAAAGCAGCACTGCCATCTTCTTGGATATCAAACGCCGCTCCAGATTTATTCCGATTACCAGCAGCAGAAAATAGTGAAAGAGATCCTGGTCAGATTAAATATTGATAAAAAATATTTATATCCGATCCGTTCGCATCTTTCCGGCGCTAAAAATTCCGGAAATCCCGGTTCTTACCTTGATGCACAGCGACGAATAGCATATGTCAATCTGTCGGAAATTTATAATTTGTATGAAAAAGAATTATTCTCTAAAAATGCAGTGGATTTTGACAATATATTATTGATGGCCCGTAATTTATTCCGGGATCATCCTGAAGTTCGTCAGCAGTATCAATCGTTGTTTTCATATCTCTTAGTCGATGAATATCAGGATTCGAATAATCTTCAGGAAGAGTTGACCCGCCTGCTGATTGGAAATGGAAATATTTTTTGTGTGGGCGATGACTGGCAGGCCATTTACGGATTTCGGGGCAGCAATGTGGATCATTTTATTCAGTTTGCTGAAAATTATGATGGCGCCAAAATTTTCCGGCTGGAACAGAATTACCGGTCCGCTGAAGAGATAGTCCATACTGCCAATGAACTGATCCGTTTTAATAAAAACCGGGTAAAAAAAGAATGTTATTCCCAAAAAGACGGTGGCCTTATTGAAGTTCACGACTTTTACAGTGATGATGAAGAGGCCGGGTGGGTGGCCCGTAAAATAGAATGGTTAAACAGTGATGGCATCAGATATGAGGACATGGCGGTTTTGTATCGTACCAAGTTTTGTTCTTTAAGTTTTGAAAAGGCGTTTCGATCCATGGGTATCCCTTATAAAATGCTTGGATCCAAAGGTTTTTTTGAACGTAAGGAAATTTTAGATATTACCTGCTATCTGACTGCTGCGGTATTTGAAAAAGATGATGTCTCCTTAGAAAGAATACTCAATATTCCAAAACGCGGAATTGGACCGGGAACAATAAAAAAAATTAATCAAATGCGATCAGGAGAAATGGGACTGCTGGATGCCGTGCGCAAATCGCTTGAAGAAAAAGTCCTTCCCGATAAAGTGTATCGTGCGTTAAAAACATTAGTAGCGTTGCTGGATGATATTAAAACCATGCTGCCTGATGCTGCCATCCGTGAAGTGCTGGAACGATCGAATTATTTGGATTATCTCCAGAAGTATTCAAAAACCGGCGGTGATTATACGGCTCGGGAGGAAAACCTGGACCAGTTAATGTTTTCGTCTTCACAGTACTCAACATTACTCGATTTTTTAGAAGACGCATCTCTGGTAAAAGAAGACAAGGAAGAAAAGGATGATTCCGATAAAGGCGTCAGCCTTTCAACCATGCATTCGAGTAAGGGGCTTGAATTCTATGCGGTGTTTGTCGTGGGGTGTGAGGAAAATTTATTGCCGCATTGGAAATCAAAAGAGTCGGAATCTGAAATCCAGGAAGAACGGCGCTTGATGTATGTTGCCATGACCCGGGCGGAGCAGTATCTTTATATATCGTCAGCCGGATATCGCAAAGGGCAGTTTAATCCATCCAGTCGATTTATCGCCGAGCTTTCTCAGTCATCATACGTATAACTATTTCTTGTTTTTCAGGATGTTTTTAAGTTTTTGATCAAGTTCTTCCTGAAGTTTTTTCTTCTTTTCAGCCTGCTCGGTTTGAATGGATTTAATTTTATTAATATGTTCTTTTCTTGATTCTTTAAACTGATCCAGTTCGGATTGGATATTATTGATTTCCGGTTGGTTGGGAATATCTTCGATTAATAAATGGTTTTTGATAAAGAGTCTTGCTCCGCCTGGTTTTTCAAGAGCTTCAATAATCTGCATTTCGCTTAGCTTAAGACTCAGACGATTTCCTTCCTCTAACGAGATCAAAAGGGTATCACAGATATTTTCGATCGTTGGGGGGCCGGAATGTGTATGTTCATGAATTCGTATGGCAGCAATGACAAGATGTGCCAAAGAATAAAAATTATTTTTTTTCATTGTAGTAAAACCCTGTTATTGATTGTATGTTATTTCCGGATAAAAACCGGATATTGATAATGCTTAATACCAGTGAGATATGCTTCATGGTCAGATTTTGCCGATTGCTTGTCAGCGATAACTTGACACTATTTTAGAATAATCGTATCATCCGGTAAATTTTTGTCAAGGTGATCGAAAATCCATACCATCAGCAATTCAATAATATAATATGTGGAGGATATAATGACTGATATTTATAACGTGACGGCCAGAGAAATTATCGATTCAAGGGGAAACCCGACGGTTGAAGTGGATGTAACGCTTGCCTGCGGTGCCAAAGGCCGTGCGGCAGTTCCTTCCGGTGCTTCAACAGGGGCGCGTGAAGCCCTTGAACTCAGAGATGGCGATAAAAAGCGTTATATGGGTAAGGGCGTTCAAAAAGCAGTTGCGAATGTTAAAGATATCATTGCTCCGGAAATTTGCGGAATGGATGCAACTGATCAGTTTTCGCTTGATAATTACATGATTGATCTGGACGGAACACCTAATAAATCAAAACTCGGTGCCAATGCCATGCTCGGCGTTTCCATGGCTGTGTCTCGTGCTGCGGCCGACGCTTACGGTCTGCCTTTATACCGTTATCTTGGGGGCGTGAATGCGAGGTTTTTACCGATGCCGATGATGAATATTGTCAATGGTGGGGCACATGCGGCAAATAGCCTCGATATTCAGGAGTTTATGATCATACCCACCGGCGCCAAAAGTATTACGGAAGCGGTGCGCATGGGGTCTGAAACTTTTCACAGCTTAAAGCGGATTTTAAAGGAAAAGGGGCTAAGCACGGCAGTGGGTGATGAAGGCGGTTTTGCACCTGACTTTTCCTCCAATGAAGAGGCTATCAAGGTTATAATGGCGGCTATTTCTTCTGCGGGTTATAAACCGGGTGAAGATATCGGTTTGGCCATCGATGCGGCGGCCAGTGAGTTTTATGTGGATGGAAAATATTTTCTGGCATCTGAAAATAAAAAATTGACAGCAAAAGAAATGATCGATTATTATCAGACACTGATCGACAAGTATCCCCTTTATTCCATTGAAGACGGGCTGGCAGAACAGGATTGGGATAACTGGACGCTGATGACGGAAAAATTGGGACAATTTGTTCAGATAGTCGGTGATGATATTTTTGTGACCAATCCCGAAATTTTCGGTAAAGGAATAGCTGATGGTATTGCAAACTCTATTTTAATTAAATTAAACCAGATTGGTACGGTTTCCGAGACACTGGTAGCCATTGAAATGGGCAAACAGGCCGGATATACGACGGTAATCTCCCATCGATCCGGAGAAACCGAGGATACTTTTATTTCTGATCTGGTTGTGGGGGTCAGTGGCGGACAGATTAAAACCGGGTCTATGTCAAGAAGCGATCGGGTGGCTAAATATAATCAGTTAATCCGTATTGAAGAAGAACTTGGAAATAATGCCAGTATGTCTCAAAACGCGTTTACCGGATAGTCGTTAAGACCGGATTATTTAAATTGATAAACTTTTTATAGAAGAATCAGACGGCTGATGGATTGGTTTAAGATACTGAAAATTAAAATTCTTATTTGTGCTTGTTTGTCGTTATTTTTATTGCCTTCGGCAAATGCATATATCTTACAAGGAGAACATGTTCTCCAGCTGATGATTGAAAAAATTAATCTTCCGAAAAGGTTATCTCTCAATCAGCTGATCTCCTTTGTTGATACGGGTATTGAGGCTGAAATTATTAATGCTGAACATGCGCAATTGGTCCGTTATCAAATACCCGGGCAATTCCGTTCTGATATTGACGCTGAAGATCTGAAACGAATTCAGGTTGTATCATCTGATAATTCGCTGACAGTGATTGACGACAAGATTGTTGCAGATTCTGAAACGTGGATGGATCATTATAAAGATATTTTTATTTTCCGGTCCAGACAACAAATTGTTGAAAAGCTTGAGTCTCTTGGGATTAATTTTTCTGTGACCAGCCTTGGAAGGTATAACGGGGAGATCTGTTTTGTTTTAGGCGCTGAATACCCGGATGAATCAGTCCCCCAGCTATGGGTTGCCAAAGACACCTTTCAGCCGGTACGATGGATTATTGAAACCTCTGAGATCTCTGCGATTACAGGGGGTGTAGAAAAAAAGGAAATTCGCTATGGTAACTGGAAAAGTCATTATAAATCCAGCTACCCCGCTATGATTGATTTTTATCAGGGGCAGAACCTGGTTCAACATATTGTTGTTCAACGGGTTGAAATAAATCCTTCTTTTGCAGAAGATCTTTTTGATTTGGAAAATTTGAAAATATTATATTCAACTATCAATATGGAAGAAACAGATTCAGCTGATCAAAATGATATAGAAAAGAGAATCGAAGAATTTAACAGAATATATGAGTAATCTGTTTATATATGATATTCATTAATTTTATAAGGACTGATAAATGACAGGAAAGACAAAGTTCATATTTGTTACGGGTGGTGTTCTATCGTCTCTGGGAAAAGGTCTGGCTGCCGCATCCATTGGTGCACTTCTTGAAACCCGTGGGCTTAAAGTTTCATTGCTGAAGCTGGATCCCTATATCAACGTAGATCCCGGAACGATGAATCCGTTTCAACATGGTGAAGTATTTGTTACAGATGACGGCACCGAAACAGACCTTGATCTGGGACATTATGAACGGTTTGTGAATGTCAGATTAACTGCAGATCATAATTTCACAACAGGAAAAATTTATAATACGGTTATTACAAAGGAAAGGCGGGGGGACTATCTCGGCGGAACGGTTCAGGTAATACCCCATATCACGGATGAAATCAAAAACAGCATCAAGAAGGGTGTTGATGATGTTGACATCGTCATCGTAGAAATCGGCGGAACAATCGGAGATATCGAAAGCCTTCCGTTTCTTGAAGCGATCCGGCAGTTCCGGTTTGATGTGGGAAAGGAAAATGTGATCTATATTCATTTGACATTTGTCCCTTACATCCCGACAGCCGGCGAGGTGAAGACAAAGCCCACCCAGCACAGTGTCAAAGAACTCAGAAGTATTGGTATTCAACCGGATATTTTGCTTTGCCGGACAGATCGGTTTTTATCGGATGATATCAAGGCCAAGATTGCCTTGTTTTGTAATGTCACCCAGGATGCCGTAATGACGGCCAAGGATGTTGATTGTATTTATGAAGTCCCCCTTTGCTTCAACCAGGAAGGCCTGGATCAGAAGATACTCGAGCTGTTGAATGTCTGGACCGGTGCTCCGCGCCTGGAACCCTGGCGAAAACTTGTCGAAAAAATCGAAAACCCGTCTCATTCGGTAACCATCGCGGTTGTCGGTAAGTACACGGATTTGACGGAATCTTATAAAAGCCTAAACGAAGCGCTGTTTCACGGTGGTATTGACAATGATGCCAAAGTCAATCTGCTCTACATTGACTCCGGAACCGTTGATAAGTCAAATTATGAACAAAAGCTTTCAGGCGCTGACGGGATAATTGTCCCCGGCGGTTTTGGGTCACGGGGTGTGGAAGGAAAAATCCTTTCCATTAAATATGCCCGCGAAAAAATGATCCCTTTCTTTGGCATATGTCTTGGTATGCAACTTGCCGTTGTGGAGTTTGCCCGCAATGTTGCCAAAATTAATGATGCCCACAGCTCTGAATTTAAACCAGACATCAAATCCCCGGTAATTTATTTAATGCGTGAATGGTTTGATGAAAAGTCCCAGTCGGTTCAAAAAAGGGATGTTGACTCTGAAAAGGGCGGCACCATGAGGTTGGGTGCTTATCCGTGCAAACTTGTCAAAAAAGATTCACTTGCCTATAAAGCGTATCAGGTCGGGAAAATTTCCGAACGACATCGGCACCGTTATGAATTCAACAACACATATAAAGAAGCGCTGGAACAAAGCGGTTTGTCTTTTACCGGTCTTTCCCCAAAAGAAGACCTTGTTGAGATTGTAGAGTATAAAGAACATCCCTGGTTTCTCGGGTGTCAGTTTCATCCGGAATTCAAGTCCCGGCCCATGAATCCCCACCCGTTGTTTAAAGATTTTATTAAGGCATCACTTAATAAAAAGAACAAAAAGTCTTCTAAAGAAGGCAAATAAAGTATTTTATCCATATGCCGTTTGATTCTGATTTTACATTAAAACCGTCTCGTCTTGTTTCCGGTGATACGCTTGGTATTATCGCACCTTCCAGCCCTTTTGATAAACAAAAATTCCGTGATGGCTTAGTTGTCATAGAAGAAATGGGCTTTTCGGTATTTTTCCCGGAAAATATTTTTGAACAAAAAGGATATCTGGCCGGTTCAGATGCCCACCGCGCAGATATTATAAATTCCATGTTCGCAGACCCGGAGATTAAAGGCATTATTTGCGCCCGGGGAGGGTACGGGGCGCTCAGAATACTCCCGCTCATGGATTTTAATATCATTGCCTCAAATCCGAAGATATTGATCGGGTGCAGTGATATTACCGTTTTATTGAATACGCTTTATTCAAAGTGTAAACTTGTTTCCCTGCATGGCCCGATGGTTCAATCACTTGCCAATGCGTCGGACCAGACAAAACAATCATTGCAAGATATGCTTTTAAAAGATGAGCCGTTATCTTTACGATGCAAAAAGAGCGTTGTGATTCATCCTGGCCAGGCATCAGGGATTATGGCCGGCGGGAATCTGACCACATTATGTCATTTAATGGGTACGCCTTTTGAACCGGATTTTTCAGGACAGATACTTTTGCTCGAAGACATTGGTGAGGCCCCTTACAGAATTGACCGTATGCTCATGCAGATGAAGCTGGCCGGTTGTTTTGATCGCATTTGCGGTATCATTATAGGAACATTTAAGGGATGTGGTGAACCGGATCTTATTTATCAGATCTTTGCTGATATTTTTTCCAAAGATAACTTTCCGATTCTTGCCGGTTTTGATGTTGGGCATGATGAGCCCAATTTAACCATTCCTTTCGGGATTAATGCTTCTTTAGACACTGCCGGCGGAATGCTTACATTTAATGAATCGCCGTTTTTCAATTAGTATGCAACGGGGCTGTTTTTTTAAATATGAAATGATCAATTATAATGCTTTTCCCAGATATAAGAAAATTGTTTTAGGCCGGTTATGATCATGAATTCTGTAGATATGCGCATGCGTCAGGCAGTTATTGAAAATGTTTTTCCAGGCGCGAGGCTGCTGATTTCGCATGAAGGGAAAATCGTTTTTAACGAGGCCTACGGTATTGCCAATATTTATACCGGTCTGGCAGTTAAGCGGGGTACCGTATTTGATCTTGCTTCTTTAACAAAACCACTGGCCACTACTTTGGCAGTGATGCTTTTGATCCAGCAAGAAAAAATCCGACTTGATCAACCTCTGTCATCTGTTCTTTCCGAATTCAGCAACACACCAAAAGCCGACATTCAAGTTTCCCATTTATTATATCATACCTCCGGATTACCGGATTATCAGCCGTATTATCAGGATATTAGTCAATTACCTGTTGCGCTTAGAAAAGACGCGTTAAGAAAAAGATTAATTGCAGAGCCTCTTGTTTCTGAAATCGGCATAAAAACGCTTTACTCAGATGTTGGATTTATGATTCTTGAATGGGTCATCGAACAATTATCCGGCAAGACATTAAGCCGGTTTGTTAAAAAGAAAATTTATGACAATCTCGGAATCGAAAATTTATTTTTTATTAATCATGATCATTATGTTCCGGAATTCGACTATGCTGCAACGGAATTGTGTCCCTGGCGGCAGATGGTATTAAATGGATCGGTACATGATGATAATGCCTATGTCATGGGAGGCGTGGCAGGGCATGCCGGTTTGTTCGGCACAGCTGAATCCGTGCATGATATGCTGCTTGAATTATTGAATACTTTTCATGGGAATTTAAAAACATATATTTTTCAACCGGATCTTGTTCGGTTATTTTTTAATAAAAGTAATACTCATGAGCGTGTTCTCGGTTTCGATGTGCCGTCACCTACCGGTTCCAGTTGTGGCGATCTGTTTTCCAGGGCTACCACCATCGGGCATCTGGGCTTTACCGGTACCTCTTTTTGGATGGATTTACAGCGGCAGGTGATTGTCATACTTCTTACCAACCGTATCCATCCCTCTCGAAACAATGAACAGATAAAAAAGTTCAGGCCCGTAATTCATAATATGGTAATGAAACAATTGAGATGACCTTTTCGGCACGGTAAATTTGTTCTATTCAATTTGACTGGCGGGCACGGTGGCCCGCCCTACGGCAACACGCATCGTAGGGTCGGCCACCGTGCCGACCGTCAATGCGTCAATGCGTCAACAGGCCCATGGTTAATGGGCTTTGCGGTCAGAATAAATTTACCCTGACTTTTTCGGTGTGACAGTACAGATTTTATTCTTGTAATGATATACTATTTCTGGTAGCCATAATTTTTATCCAATCATGTCGGATTTCCTGGCGTTATTAAATTAGATCAATCGAATACAATTTATTTATGGTAGTTGAGGAGGCAGAGCATTGTTTTTTGATTCGTTGCTTGGCGCGTTTTCCAATGATCTTGCAATTGACCTTGGGACAGCAAATACCCTTGTTTATGTTAAAGGAAAGGGGATTGTTTTACGAGAGCCGTCTGTTGTGGCTGTGCGAACCGATAACCGGGGAAAGAGCAAGGTATTGGCTGTCGGTCTTGAAGCAAAAAATATGCTTGGACGAACACCGGGTAATATTGTTGCCATCCGACCGATGCATGATGGCGTAATCGCTGATTTTGATGTGACGGAGGCCATGCTCCGGCATTTTATCCGTCAGGTTCATAACCGGCGTTCATTTGTCAGGCCAAGAACGGTTATTGCCGTGCCAACCGGAATTACGCCGGTAGAAAAAAGAGCAGTTAAAGAAGCGGCAATATCAGCTGGTTCAAGGGAAGTCTTTTTAATCGAAGAACCCATGGCGGCGGCTATTGGTGCTGGTTTGCCCATTACAGAGCCGACGTGTAATATGGTGGTTGATATCGGCGGCGGTACAACGGAAGTAGCCGTCATTTCTCTTGCCGGTATTGTATACAGCCGTTCGTTAAGGGTTGCCGGTGATAAAATGGATACGGCAATTATGCAGTATATCAAACGCAAATATAATCTTTTGATCGGAGAACGGTCTGCTGAAATTATTAAAACGTCGATTGGGAATGCCTATCCGGATTCTGAAAACTATGAAACCATTGAAGTCAAGGGCCGCGACCTTGTTTCCGGTATTCCCAAAATTTTAGCCATTGATTCAGAAGAAATTCGTGTGGCTATTTCCGAACAGATTGATGCAATTATTGAAACCACAAAAATAGCGCTGGAGCAAACCCCTCCTGAACTGGCAGCGGATATTGTCGATCACGGCATTGTCCTGACCGGTGGCGGTGCCTTATTAAAAAATCTGGATAAACTGCTCAGAGAAGAGACCGGTTTGCCGATTACGATTGCTGAAGATCCGTTGTCAACTGTCGCGCTGGGTTCCGGGATGACGCTGGATAATATCGAAATACTTCGACAAGTTGTTATCGATTAATCAATGTTTTCCAAGAAAATGATGGTGACGGTAGGGGCAGTTGTTTTAATCGGCCTTTACATAATTGTATTTTCATTTGCATTTTTGCGGCATGCTTCTTTTGGTGGTGCCGCTACCCGCACTGCTTTATTCCTTGCATCACCTTTTCAGGCAGCGATTTCGTCATCCATGAATTTTATGGACGATATATGGTCGCATTATTTTTTTTTAATTTTAGTTTCCAGAGAAAATGACGAATTAAAAAGAAAGCTGGCACAGGCTGAAAATAAAAATAGTCAATGCCGGGAAATTGAACTTTCCAATCTCCGTCTCAAAGAATTTGTAAAACTTAAAGACCAAAGCCCCTTTCACCTTGAAGCCGCTGAAGTCATTGCCAAGGATGCTTCGCCATGGTACAAAACCATTATCATCAATAAGGGTATCGATGACGGTGTATCTGACGGATGCCCGGTGATTGTTTCCGAAGGCATTGTGGGGTATGTCCTGACTGCTTCATCAAGTGCTGCAAAAGTTATTCTGATTATTGACCGAAATAGTTCGGTGGATGCCCTGGTTCAAAGGACTCGTACCCGCGGTCTGGCACAAGGAAATCCGAATGGTGTGTGCCGTTTCGATTATGCATTGCGAAAGCTTGATGTTAAAATCGGTGATAATGTTATTTCTTCCGGATTTGACGGAATATATCCTAAAGGTCTCCGGATCGGCTATATCTCAAAGGTTATTCGCAGAAACGCAGGGCTTTTTCAGGATGTTGAGCTGACCCCCTATGTTGATTTCACAAAGCTTGAAGAAGTCATGGTTGTTTTGAGTTCGTCGATCCGGGATAAAGTGGACCGGGATAAAGTGGACCGGGATAAAGTGGACCGGGATAATGTGGGGGACTGATGCATTTTTTGGTATATTTTATTTTTTCTGTTTTGCTGCTTTGCATGCAGACAACCCTGCTGCCGGCTTTTCCCCGATTATTTGCCCAATATGATCTTATGATTCCGTTTGTCGTTTACTTGACTTTATTTCGGTCCAGTATTGGAATACTCCCGGTTATTCTTATTGCCGGATGTCTGATGGATTTGCTGTCCGGCGGATTCATCGGTATATATGTATCTGTATATATATTAATTCTTATTTGTTTCAGACATGCAACGGTTTATTTTCATTTTAAAAATTCAACTTTATTCCAGATGGTCATCATTTTATCGGTTTTAATCGAAAACATCATTTTTGCCCTGGTGATTTTTTTTCAAACATCTACTTTACAGTTTTCTTTATACAGTGTCAGCGTTCTGATGACCCAGTTCCTGTGGGCACTGGTTTCCAGTCCCATAATCTATTATATGTTTGATTATGTGTTCAATGAAATTGATAAGATGATTACCGGTGGATTAAGAGAGAAGGTTTAACAGGCTGTTGATATGGTTTGGGATATTGGATGATTTTTTCGAAGAATTTTCAAAAGTATTTTTATAATGTTGATAACGAATGGTATAAACGACGATTATTCGGTATAATGCTTGCCGTTTTTGTTGCTTTTGGAATTTTAGCCGCCCGATTGTTTTATTTGCAAATCATCCAGGGCGACCATTATTTTAAAATGTCTAAGAATAATTGTATCCGGATTCAGCGTATCAAACCGGTCCGGGGACTGATTTTTGATCGAACCGGAAAATTGCTGGTGGAAAACAGACCCTCGTTTGATTTAAGTATTATTCCCTCTGATGCGAAACCATTAGAACAGACAATTGAAAAGTTATCTGCCTTTATGCCCGAATGTGTCGATGAGATTGCGGGCGAAATCAGTAAAAAAAAATTCAGATATGGCTACCGTCCGGTACTTCTTAAGCAGGATATCGGCCGGGATGCACTGGCGTTGATCTCTGCCCATCGGTTTGAGCTTCCAGGTCTTGTTATAGATACAAATGCCCGCAGAAATTACATTTATGATTCATTATCTTCTCATTTGGTCGGTTATTTAGGTGAAATTACCGCAAGAGAGCTAAATAATGCTAATTGTAAATATAAGGAGAGCGGTGATGTTATCGGAAGATATGGGGTTGAAAAGGCATATGATACTTATTTAAGCGGTATTCCCGGCGGTAGAATTATCCAGGTGAATGCCAACGGCCAGCTTGTCAATATACTGGATACTGTGGAACCCGAATCAGGGAATAATCTTTTTCTAACCATTGATTTTGCCTTACAGTCTGTTGCCGAAGCTCAGCTGCAGGATAAGGTGGGTGCGATTGTTGCCATGGATCCGTCTTCCGGCGAAGTCCTTGCCATGGCCAGCAGTCCGACATTTAATCAGAATGATTTTATTAATGGAATATCATCCGATCAATGGCAAAGCCTTGTTTCTGATCCCAACCGCCCTATGATGAATAAAGCCGTTCAGGGCCTTTATCCGCCGGCATCAACATATAAGGTTGTCACTGCTCTTGCTGCCCTTGAAGAAGGGTTGATCGATGAGAATACGACTTATTATTGTCCCGGAAGCTATAAATATGGTAACCGGTCCTATGGTTGCTGGAAAGCGCAGGGGCATGGAAAGGTCAATGTTGTCGAAGCGTTGGCACAATCCTGTGATGTTTTTTTTTATCATGTAGGTAAAAAAATCGGCGTGGATCGTCTGGCGTGGTATGCCACAAATTGTGGGTTGGGATCGAAAACCGGCATTAA
This sequence comes from Desulfobacteraceae bacterium, assembly GCA_027858815.1. GTDB lineage: Bacteria > Desulfobacterota > Desulfobacteria > Desulfobacterales > Desulfosalsimonadaceae > SURF-3. Next base: position 2,789 of record JAQIBZ010000636.1, on the reverse strand, counting down.
TCTGGATCGGGAGTCCAGCGGTCTGATTCCAACGGCAGCATGGAAGAAAAAAAGATTCGGAATTTCATGGCAGGGGGGGGAAAATCTGTCCATTGCCATTGGGCAGGGATATAATCTGGTTACACCGCTTCAAATGGCAGTTTTATTTGGTGCGGTGGCAAATGGTGGAACCGAGTTTAAGCCGCAGATTTTAAGATTAATTCAAACGGTGGAAGGTGAAACCGTCAAAGCTGTTTTGCCGGAGATTGTTGGAATTCTGCCGGTTAGTAAAGATTCGCTGGACCTTGTCAGAAACGGATTAAGAGACGTTGTCAACAGCAAACATGGAACTGCCCGGTGGTATGTTTATGATAAAGAAATTGAGATCAGCGGTAAAACAGGGACCGCGCAGGTGGTCAGTAAGAAAACGGAAAAGGACAATCAAAACAAAAAAAACAACGTTTCCTATGAGTCCCATGCATGGTTTGTCGGATATGCACCAACGCAAAACCCCCGGATTGTTGTTTCCGTTCTTGTGGAACACGGAATGCACGGTTCCAGCGGTGCCGGGCCGATTGCCAAGGAAATGATTGTTTCTTATCTAAAAGATATGGTAGATAATTCAATTACGCGATCGCAAGAATGAATATAAGGGAAATGGAATAAACTAATATACCAATCCTGTTTGCCTTTTTGATCGTCTTCTGTGGAGCGTCAACACTTACATAATCCATTATGCGCTTGTTGACGCGCCTTGAATACGAGCAAAAATTGCGGCGCAATTCCGGTATATTCGTTTATTCCAGTTCCCTAACCTAAGTTCAACTAGGTATAAATAAGGAGATTTTTATATAATGTCTGGTTCAAATACCCATAATGGAAATAAAAATGAAACCACTGAAGTTTCTGTGTCAACGAATTTTATTCGTCATATTATTGAAGATGATATACAGACAGGTAAATATGATGGCCGTGTCATTACGCGGTTTCCGCCGGAACCAAACGGTTACCTCCATATTGGTCATGCAAAATCTATTTGTCTGAATTTCGGTCTTTCAGTTGATTATAATGGATCATGCCATTTAAGATTTGATGATACAAATCCCGGTAAAGAAAATATCGAATTTGTGGACGCTATTAAAGAAGATGTCCGATGGATGGGGTTTGACTGGAATGAGCATCTTTATTTTACCTCTGATTATTTTGACCGGCTTTTTGATTATGCCGTTGCGCTGATTAAAATAGGCAAAGCCTATGTGGATAGTCAGAGTGCTGAAGAAATCAGGCAGAATAGGGGGACTTTAAAGTCACCGGGTGTTGACAGCCCTTATCGGAATCGCTCGGTGGAAGAGAACCTGGAATTGTTTCAAAAAATGAAAGACGGGGAACTCGAAGAAGGCGAATGTGTGTTGCGTGCCAAGATTGACATGGGGTCTCCGAATATTATCATGAGAGACCCGGCGCTGTACCGTATTCGAAAACTTCACCATCACCGGACAAAAGATCAATGGTGTATTTATCCCATGTATGATTTTGCCCATTGTTTATCAGATTCCATTGAAAAAATTACCCATTCTCTCTGCACGTTGGAATTTGAAAACAACCGGGAGCTGTATGACTGGATTTTAGATACCCTCAATGTTTACCATTGTCAGCAAATTGAGTTTGCCCGACTGAATTTAAGTTATACGGTGTTGAGTAAAAGAAAACTGATTGAACTGGTAGAGCAAAATTACGTTTCCGGTTGGGATGATCCGAGGATGCCGACCATAAGCGGTTTGCGCAGGCGTGGCTACACGCCGGAGGCAATTCGAAATTTTTGTGAACGCATTGGTGTTGCCAAGCGGGACAGTATGGTCGATTTTGCATTACTTGAACATTGTATCCGTGAGGATTTAAATAAAAAGGCGCATCGTGTCATGGGGGTTTTAAATCCGCTTCGAGTGGTGATTGAAAATTATCCGGACGACCAGTCGGAAGAAATGGATGCTGTCAACAATCCTGAAGATAAAGCTATGGGCATCCGGAAAGTTCCGTTTTCAAAAGTGCTGTATATTGAGCAGGATGATTTTATGGAAGATCCACCGAAAAAATTTTTTCGACTGGCACCCGGCCGTGAAGTTCGGCTGCGATATGCATATTTTGTGACCTGCACGGATGTTATCAAAGACGATACCGGTAATATTATTGAGTTGCGCTGTACCTATGATCCGGCGACACAGGGTGGTGATGCGCCGGATGGCAGGAAGGTAAAAGCGACACTTCACTGGGTATCGGCACAGCATGCAATTAATGCAGAGGTCCGGTTATATGAGAATCTGTTTACCGTTGAAAAGCCCGCTTCAGCCGAAGACTTTAAAACCATTTTAAATGAAAACTCCGTTCAGGTACGAAAAAATTGTAAAGTTGAACCAAGCTTAGGCAATGCAGAACCGGGATTCAGATGCCAATTTGAGCGACTGGGATACTTTAATGTGGATGTCAAAGATTCGACCCCTGCAAATCTGGTTTTTAACCGGATTGTTACACTAAGAGATATGTGGGCGAAAATTAAGAAGCAACAAAACAAAAAATAAAAATATATGTTTAGGGTCTGGCAAAAAATAAATTGTATTTATTTTTTTGTTAATTTGGACGCAGGGTATAGTTCCATGAAGGATTAATTTCGTGTCTCTCAATATTTAAATTTTCCAAATCCATTTTTGAAGCTTTAAGCCCTTTCTCGTATTGTTTTTCAACCAAAATAGCATTAACTTTTAACCCAGTGGTTGTTTTTGTTCGCATAGTATATTTCAGAACTGTTTCATAAT
>JAQIBZ010000595.1 GCA_027858815.1 Desulfobacteraceae bacterium | reverse complement strand
ATGCTGTTTTTGCATGAAATAACAGAACCCCATCAGGTTGTAAATATCCGTCCGCTCCTGGTCATACGCCTCACCTTTTTTAAGAACATCCAATGCACCCTTGTAATCGCCCATATCCTTTAAACAGACCCCCATATAGGAATAAATGCTGGGAATATCCTGTTTGTCCGGATTGAGTTCAAGGGCCTGGGCAAATAAACGGTAAGCTGTTTCCGTATTTTCTAATGCCAGGTGACAGGTGCCGAGATAAAATTTAATGTAATAGGTCTTGGGCAGGGTTTTATCTATTTGGGCAAGCTGTTCAATGGCTTTTTCCGGTGGATTTTTTTCAACAATTAATTTGCAGGAGAACATGCCGACACTTGTTCCGGACGCCCGTTCCCTGAAGTGCGCGCCGGGAACCATGGAATAGAAAGCCGGCAAATCGAGTTCTGGGTGCGTGGTGGCAGTTGTTATGACTTCAAAATTTCTTTTGGATAATTCAGACAGGCAGTTTTCCACTTCCACTTTGATGTTTCGATTGGAAATATCCGGCAGTTCGGAAATATTTAATAAATTTTCCGGGTGGGTGATGTAACGGGCCTGTTCAATGGCCGTGTATTTGGGCAGGCCGCTGGCTACAAAGTTGGATCCGGTATTAAAATCACCGCCCAGTTGAGCGGTTTCCGTCAGTGCGCGGCTGAATGCTTTTTCCGGATCCGGGGTAGTGCCGGCTGTCCAGACAATTTCACTTTTTTCCGGAAATGTTGACGGATCATATGCCATGACACCGACAGTAGGGATGCCCATGTCCAGTGTGAAATCGGATACATAAATATTGACGCCGGTTTGTTTATATTTTTTAATCATGCTGACAACCGCAGGATCAGTGGCGGATTCCGGATTGATACCGGGAAGCATCTTTTTTTCACGGCAGGCAATGGCGGAAACGTGCCGTTCCACAATTTCACAAATTCCCTGACACAGGGCTTCTTCAGCACAGTTGCCGGCAGACGTGCCGTTAAATGCATTAATGGAAAAAAACCAGTCAAACGGCACCAGTATTTTCTCTTGAGTGGTCAGGTTATATCCCCAGGTCCATTTCATGGGAATACCGGAAAAAAAATTCTGTGTTATAGCCAGATCGTCTGATGTATCATGAACTGATTTGGCGATCATATTAAAGGGCATTGCCCGATCTTTAAGCTGATCATAGGTACCAGTGATAAAGTTTTGCTGTGTATTGTAAAAATTGTAAAAGCTGTATCGTTCCACCAGTTCCATGACCGCACTGGTCTCGGCCTGGACCGGTGTGGCCCCTTTGCCCATTTGTTTGGATGTGCCGGTCAAACGGGCCGCATCTTCTCCGCACACAGAAAAATAAACCGGAATATCCAGCCGACCGTTGTCAATGCGAACGGTTTCTTCCAGAATGCTGAGTTTCAGGCGGCTGAATTTTTCTTTGACATTTTTCAGCGTCTGGTCCGGTGCAATGATTTTGTCCTGATCATCTGTAAAGGTTTTATATGCATCTTTTAATTTGATTTCGTAATTCATTTTTTTCTCTTGATTATTGGTGATTAAAATTTTTTGATAACAAGGTGGAATACATATCATTTTTTAAAATAAAATAACAAGTGTGAATTTTCAAAGATGAATCAGGTGGTTAAATCTTCGATAGCATTAGGGAGGATTAGCTTCGATTTTTTTATCTATCCCAAAATTTTTACTCATTTGATTTTCGGTACCTGTTCACAGGGTCGAAATTATCAATTTTTCATAAACCTTTGGCCTGTAAGCATTTACAGGGTGCCGTAAATGCGAGGCGCCGGGCACGAAGACGTACTCGTCGTACTTCAAGTGCCCGGGAACAAAGCAGGTGCGGTGCCCTGTGAACGCTTACGATTTTCGGCGTCAATAATCACCGACGGAATATTGAGCTGTTTTTCCAGTTCCCGCTTGATCTCCACGGCCCTAATAGGAACACAGGATTTGTTGCTGTGAAAAATAACCCCGTCTATGGCATAGTCACGGCATGTTAATTTTGCATGGTTATCCATTTCGCTCAAGTAGGGTGTGTTTTATGCATCACCTGAAGGCTGAGCCTCTGGAATGGAGCATGAAATGGACCCTACATTGTCGTAATATTATATTAATATGATCCATTTGATCGAACGGGATATGCAAATAATTTTATTTGTTGCCGGTTTTTTCAAGCTCCCTATCCCGGAGTTCGCGTCGTAAAATTTTGCCTACAGCACTTTTGGGTAGTTCTTCCACAAATTCAAATTTTTTAGGAACCTTGTAAGCTGCCATGTTTTTTTTACAATAGGCGATGACATCATCTTCTGTGAGCGGTTCTCCCTTCATGGGAACAATAAACGCCTTAACCGTTTCACCCCGGTATTTATCAGGAATACCGATGGTGCAGGCTTCTAAAATTTTAGGATGGTCAAACAGAACATTATCCAGTTCCACGGGATAGATATTATATCCACCGGCAATGATCATGTCTTTTTTGCGGTCCACAATTGTCAGATATCCGTCCTCATCGAATTTGCCGATATCACCGGAATAAAACCAGCCGTTTTTGAGGACGTTGGCGGTTTCTTCCGGTTTTTTGTAATAGCCTTTCATAACCTGAGGGCCTTTAATGATGATTTCACCGGTTTCGCCCTGCGGCATTTCTTCTTCACCGGTTACGATATCAACGATTTTAACTTCTGTGTCCGGTACCGGACAGCCGACAGTCCCGGGTTTGATTTTGCCCCCCCAGGGGGTGACTGAAACAATGGGGGTGTTTTCCGTAGATCCGTATACTTCACACATGTCCGCACCTGTTAAATCCTTTAAGCTCCGGATGGTATCTGCTGCCAGCGGTGCGGCTCCGGAGAAAAATCCCTTAACCGAAGAAAAATTGAGTTTTTGAAACTCCGGGTCCGCTAACAGCCCTACAAAGATAGTCGGTACACCCGGAAGAAATGTGGGCTTGTATTTTTTTAAAATTTCTATATTAATCGCCGGTTCAGGCCGGGGTACCAGAATGATTTCAAAGGCCTGCCAAAGGGAAAAATTCTGGATGGCCGTAAATCCGGCGGAATGAAAAACAGGGAAATTGCCTACCAGACTTTCTTTACCTTTTTGAAAATCCGGAAACCAGGAGACAAACTGTTGCACATTGCAGCTCATGTTGGCGTGGGTAAGCATAACGCCTTTGCTGACCCCGGTGGTACCGCCGGTGTATAAAAGCGCGCCGACTTCTTCCCATTTGCTCAAATCTTCAACAGGATCATCGACCGGACCGTCCGGCTGACCGTTGATAAGATCCTTGAAAATTTTTATATTTTTAGAAGACGTAATTTTTTTATACATTGCCTTTCTTACATACGGAAACAGCTGCTTTTTGGGAAACGGGAGATAGGAATGGATATGGCAGGCAATGATTTTTTTGATTTTTGTTTGCGTTTGAATCTTTTCAATACGCGGTACCAGTAACGTCAGAGTGACGATAATCTTTGAATCAGAATCATTAAGCTGATAGGCCAGTTCCCTTTCCGTGTATAGCGGGTTGCACAAAACCGCCACCGCACCGATTCTGAAAATGGCATAATTGGCAATAATGGCCTGGGGGATATTGGGCAGGCAGACCGCCACTTTATCACCCGCTTTGATTCCCATATCCGTCAGCACCCCGGCAAACGCATTGACCATGGATTCGAGATTTTTGTAGGAGATGATGCGGCCCATATAATTTAAGGCGGAGTGGTTTGGAAAATTCTTTGCCGATCGTGATAATGCCTGTGAAACGGTTGTCTGATCATAGGTTAGTGACGGTGGAACTCCGGGGGCGTAAGATTTGTGCCAGCTTTTTTCATCCATGCTCATCCTCCTTAAATAAGAATTTCTGTTTATTTATCGGATAAATGGTATGTTCATATAAAAAGTCAGATTACGATGGGATTAAATGGGTCTGAAGAAATTTTGTCTGTTGTTTCACCGCTTCTTTAAATTCGTTTCCCGAATAGATATCAAAATGACCAAACGGGTATTTAACCAGTTCTCCTTTCGGGATTCTCTCAGCGGTTTTTTCCACTGCTTTGGCATCAATCAATGAATCTTTTTCCCCGAGCATGATCAGGGCGGGGCACAGGATTTTATGTGCCATTGCAATGGGTCGGTAAAGCGCAAACCGGAGAAGAATTCTGGCCGGGCATTTGTTTTCCCATTTGGAATCATCCGGAATCATGGCACTATAGCCAGGGTATGATTCCGGGGGAATCCTTCTACGACAACTTTTCAATAATCGACTCTGCCACTTTTTCCGCTGACCAACCGAACAACTCAGCCATATCAACCAGTTCCAAAAACTTGTCTTCCCAGGCAATATTGGTTTCCTGAACCAGATTTTTGATATGCTCATGCTTGCCGCCTAATGCCTTGACTTTGGAGGCGATGGTGACATCCATGCTGAACACGATATCTAACAACATTAGAAATTCAATGGTATTGGGGCGTGACGGATCATCTGAAATCAACGGAACGACCAGAATACTCCTATTGTCTTTTCTGCCTTTGCCGATATAGACATTCCCGCGTCGGACAATGATCTTTTTTGTTCCCTTCAGCCGCTTGTCCTGTTCGGCTCGGGAGATCATTGACGCTGAGGAGCCGGTTTTTTCAATCAATTCAATAGTCGTGTCTTCCGTGGGTTCTCCCAGCAGGTTGATGCCGGATATGCGGTAAAGTGTGGAACCGTTGATCTTTGAGATAATATTTTGCAGGTTCTTAATAACCATAATGTTGCTGATGGATAATTGCGCAAGTGTAAAATTCTTTGATTTGAGAAAATCAAACACAAGGCCATCGGTTTTTTCTTCAATCCTGCTGGTTCCTACAGTGACGGTTTTGGCCTGGTGCTTGATGGCATCCACAGGTCTTGCCAGGCAGTTAATGGCATCTCCCAGCGATTCAAACAGTTTGTTGAACATATTTGCCGCAGTCCCTTTAATCCCGAAATCCAGTTCAAAATCAGTTAAGGGCAATTTGCCGCCAAGGTATTTCAGCAAAAGGACCAGATTGGTGGAATCCTTAACTCCAATGGTGGCAGATATTTTGTTTTCTTCCTGCTGTTTTCGAAAATCATGATAAAACAGAATAATCTTTTCCCGGAAAGATTTTTCCAGTGCAATTTCATAGATATCTAAGTTGTCTTTTGTAAAGCTCTCGATGGTATCCTGTAAATCTTGTCTGAAATCATATAAAAAACGGGATCCGTCATTAATGGCCAGGGCTGCGTAATATCCCCAAAGGTGCCCGACCAGCGTGTTTAATATGGGGGCAAAATGCTCGCTGACCGACGGTACGTGGATGATGTCGTTTGAATAGGGGTCAAACCGGTCTTCATGTTCATCGGCAATAACAATGGGCAATGCCTTATGGGAGTGAAAAATGGCGGTGTCTTTGACTATGTCTCCGATAACACTGCGCCGGGTGCCGGCGGCACAGACAAAGATCAGGGGTTCGGAAGACAGGTCAATATGTTTTTTGTCTTCTACAAAATCCGAAGAGATGGTTTTGTAACAAAGCTCGCTGAGTTTGATCCGGATTTCATCTGCCGCTGCTTTATTCGGGCCGCTGCCCACAGCTGCCCAGTAGGTACGGGAAGTCGCGTTGCGTTGGGCGGATGCCTGAATTTGTTCTTTCATGGAAAGAACTTTTTCCATATGCGTCGGCAGTTCAATCATTTGTTTGATTTCATTAGAGATAAACGCGCTGCTGCGTTGCGCTGTCATTTGGGCAAAATATAGTCCGAGCAGGGTGCCGGCAATGATTTGTGAATAAAAAGCCTTTGTGGATGCCACGGACATTTCAATATCCCGGCCGCTGCTGGTATAAAGTACGCCGTCCACCTTGAATGAAAGGTCTGAATCTCTGCGGTTTACAATGGCGATAGAGCAGGCGCCCTGTCTTTTTACCATATCAACCGTCCGGTTGGTATCAGCCGTGGTTCCGGACTGACTGATGGGAATCAACAGGGTGTCATTAAACTGATCGGCATCATCATTGTTGAGCCTGAATCCGCTGAGTTCTGAAGATTTTAAAGATTCGACGACTATATCAAGATCGGAAAGATAAAACCGCATGATATCAGCACAAGCAAGAGCTGCCACTCCGGCAGTTCCCTGGCCGATGAAAATAATACGTTTGATCTGATTGGTTTTAAAAGCGGATTTTATTTTTTCAGGCACAACTTGTTCATTTAATGAGATGATAAATCTCTGGTTATCTGTACCTTCTATTTTCCAGCGGTTTTCAATTGTTTTTCTGACAGATGCCGGTGATTCTGAAATTTCTTTTAAAAAATAGTGATCAAAATCCTGCCGATCAATATCTCGTGAGGTCAAAGGCGTCTTTCGAATAAGATCCGGACCAATTGCAATGGGAGATCCGTCATAGGACATAGCCGAAATACCGTCTATACCGCCGTTTGATGCCTGATCCAGCATGAAAATCTGACCGTTAACCGCTACGTCGGTTGTGGAAGGGTTCAGGGCATCCCCGTCCATCTTAATAAATTCTGTTGTTTCTTCAACCAGACCATAAATTTCCGATGCAGTAATATAGTGATCGTCTGCCAGGCCGATAAATATTGTCTGACCGCTGCCTTTTAAAGACAGGAATAGTTTTCCCGGAGCCAGATCCGAATGCATGGAAATGGCATGAGACCCTTCAAAATCGTTCACTGCCAGTCTGAATGCTTCATTAATTGGGTGTCCTTTTTTTAGAAAAGTCTCAATGTGAACGGGAATGATTTTGGTATCACAGGTAATATCGTCGGGCAGGAAAATTCCCTGTTTTTCATAGGATTGTTTTAATTCCTGAAAATTATCAATGTCCCCGTTTAAGCAAACATGAATGATTCCGTCAGATTCGATGGTATCAGGTAAAACCTTATTGTCCAGCGGGTGACAGTTCGATTCATTAATAGCGCCCACAGATGCCCAGCGGGTATGAGCGGAAACCGTATGATACGCGTGGGGCAGGGTGATTAAAGTATGCAGCAAGTCATCTTCGGTGATTTGTTGTCGGATAAATGAGACATTATCCCCCAGTCGGCCGATTTCAGCGGCAACCTTGTATGTAAAAGCGATTGCCACTTTTTGCACGGAATCATCGTCAACCGTTGTTTTAACGCTGATGCTTTTATTTTGAAGTACTTCAGGATTTTGGCGGGTGTTTAATTCTTTTTGAAGACTTTGTTGGTCTATCTGTGCCTTAAAATGATCATAGGTTTCAGAATCGATTGTGAACAGCAGGGAGATACCGGCAGAATCCCGGCCGCGGACTTCCAGCCGGTCAATACTGTTTAATACTGAATTAATGTTTTTCAGCGTTGTCAGGGCCGACGTATTTAATTGTAAATCTTTATCATTGGCGAGTGATTTGATTTTTTTGATATTCTGGGTCAGGTCAGCGTTAAGAATCCATTGCGCATCTTTAAGCGTTTCTAATCGGTTAGAAATAATTTCAACGTCAAGGGCTGAAAGATGTCCCATGGCCTGATAAAGGGTTTCAGACTCCTTGTCAATCAATGCTTTAAGCGTAGATGATAATGACTGAAGTTGGCCTTGAGATACAGGGTCATTGTATATGGTCTGAAATGCATTAATGTGTTTAAGCGCCCGAACAGATGCCATAAGCTCTTTAACTGTCTGGTCACCTCCTAAATAGAGAGAGGTTAAAGGAAGGCTTTTTTGAATACATTGTGCATAAGCGTGTTCATTAATTTTGGCTGCAATCTGCCCAAAGTCCGGCATTTGAAATTCCGGGTAAGCTTCATTAATAGCCTTATCCTTTTTTACATAAACAATCCCGACAAGCCCGCAGTTAAGTAAATTGTCAGGGCAAGGAAACAGGATAACGGAATATTTCGGGACCGAAGCCGGGTGTTTTCCAAAGTAAAGCCGTGTATTCAGGCCTGATTGGATTTTATTGAGCAGGCGGCTAAAGAGCGGCGGACTTTTTCTCTTGCTGTTCAGTAATATTTGCATAATAGTTTTTGTAGTATTCCTTTATTGCCATCCGGGAATAGCTTGCTGCCCGGGTGCCGATATAATCCTGGTGAACGACCAGAACAGCAATAACGATTTGGTTTGAACCGTTTTTTTCTTCGGCAAACCCGGCAAACCAGTCGTATTTTAAGTGCTGTGCGTTATTATTAATTGATCCGGTTTTTCCTCCGATGTTGAGCCGGGTTAAAACTTTGTCTTTTTTGAATCTGGAAAAAGATTTTGACGCCGTGCCGGATACAACCGTCTTATTCATCAGCTTTTTTAATGTCATTGCAGTGTCAGATTTGATGACATTAGACATTTGTTGGGAATTTCGATGGTAAACAACCTGATCGTTTTGATTTATTTCATCGATGATTGTCGGCTCAATCAATTTTCCGTTATTGACAATACTTGAAACAAACAGCGCTCCGTGCATGGGCGAAATTAACGTATCATTGTTAAATCCGCAGGCAATTTCAGCCCAATTATAAGGGTCTTCACTTACGGACATTTTGCTGGGGTTCAGCGGAATTTCAAAATTAAATTTTTTGTTAAAACCAAAAGCCGCCGCATAATTTTCCAGTGTGGATTTTCCCAGTCGGTTTTGTCCGATTTTACCGAAAACCGGGTTCACGGAGCCGGCAAAAGATTCTGCAAACGTAATCTGATTGCTATATTTGTTAACCCGGTCTTTGAGCTGATTTTTATAAAGTGTATATTTACCATCATTAAAAGTGACGGGTGTATTGCAGTTAAAACCGCATTTCTCAATGACTGCCGCTGCGGTAATGATTTTAAAAAGACTGGCAGCCGGATAATCCGGAGTTATGCAGATATTAGCATCTTTGCCGGTCTTGTCATAACTGACCATGGATAAAATCCTGCCGGTTGCCGGTTCCAGGGCCATAAATCCGAAATACCTGGAGTTCTTTCGATCAATATGATCAATGACAAATTCCTGCAGGCAAGGATTAATACTTGTTTCGATTTGATAGGTTGTTCCGCCCGTAGTTAATTCGACATTTTTATCAGAACAGGTTTCAAATGAAAAATGTCGGACGATTCTCTGGACAGTATTTTTATCAAGTTGACCCGTTTGTTCGTTAGTAGAGATAAAAGATATTTTTTTTTGCTGAACTTCAAGGCTTTTGTCTAATAGTGTGAATAAACCGTTTCCCGCCAGGAAAAGTATGCAGAATAGAACTGCATAAAAAGGAATACGCCTGTATGATCGTCGGGTTTTATCTTTTTTTTTTAATTGAGATTGATAATCCCGCCATTTGTTTGCGTGATCATAGGTGTTTTTTTTTAGATTTGATCGGTTGAACATAATTTATTTTTTGTCGGGTAATGAGGTGTTAAAAATTTAAAACGTTTAATTTATATCTTATTACCTTTACATCTAGTCCCAATTTGTGTCAAACCGTTTTTAAATCAAGGATTAAACGACTTGCATCAATTGGAATAATGGCTGAATTATTGGTACCCGTTCACGGGGTCGTAATTATCAGTTTTTCGTAAATCACTGATCTGTAACCGTTTACAGGGTGCCGCAGATGCGAGGCGCCGGGCACGAAGACGTACTCGTCGTACTT
>JAQIBZ010000229.1 GCA_027858815.1 Desulfobacteraceae bacterium | reverse complement strand
CGTATCCGGTATGGAAATAAATATAAGGATTTTCCCGGTATCGGGGCTGCCACATATTCTTTGAACTACACGGATCGTAAACAAAAGAGGGGTGTGTACACTTTCTGCATGTGTCCCGGCGGAGAGATAGTAAATGCTTCCTCTGAAGAAGGGTTCATGGTTTTAAACGGGATGAGCTATTCGGACAGGGCTTCGGCCTTTTCCAATGCGGCGATTGTTGTTTCTTGCCATACAGATGATTATCCATCCGCTCATCCTCTGGCTGGCATGGATTTCCAGAAAGAGATCGAGCGCCGGACGTTTCAGGCCGGCGGCAGCAACTGGGCAGTCCCGGCCCAGAATTTAACGGATTTTATGGATGGTATACAATCAGGCAGTTTAAATGATAGTTCCTATAAAATGGGGACTGTCGCGGTGAACCTCAAAGACCTTTTTCCGGAATTTATCAATAAACTGCTTTTAGCTGCATTTAATCAATGGAAGGTGCAAGAGCCCTTGTTTGTTACTTCTCAGGCAATCTTATTCGGTTCGGAAACAAGAACGTCGTCTCCTGTGCGGATTAAACGAAATGATAATTGCGAATCAATCAATATTAAAAATTTGTATCCCATTGGTGAAGGATCGGGTTATACCGGCGGAATAACGAGTTCCGCCGCTGATGCCATTAAGGCGGTGGACATGAGATGGGGCAGTGGTGTATAAATTTATGCCTTGAAAGCAAATACGGTATTTCTTACAAAATCTACAAACTCAAACAGCCAGGTGACATCCGGCCCGGCTCGGTGAGGGATTTTAGTTTTTGCTGAAAATTCTTCCAGAAGATCCGTGAACTTCATTTTAGGGGATGTGGCTTTGATCATTTTGTTTAAAAAATATTTTAAGTTTTTAATTTTAATCAATCCGGGATCATAACCGGAATCTCTGAGCAGCCGGTCTTTCCACATGTTGTCATATCTCGGTTCATCCGAATAGAGTGTCTTTCCGGCCAGCTCTTTTACCATTATTTCTGCAATGCGCTTGGGATCTTCCCCTTCTTTGATCAGCTTTTCTCTGGGCATGTGATGAAATTCCAGGCTTCTGGGATCCCAGTCTGTCCAGCCATTCATTAGCTCGGGGTTCAGCATAAATGAAGTTACAGGGTGGCGGCCGTCTCCCCATCCCACTTCAATGGGATAAGACGCTTTGCCAAGGCCGGAGGCTTCAAAATCGATAATATACATGGATTGCTGGTACAAATCCTTTTGAAGTTTTTTTTCTGCGTTTATTTCAAATTCAACATCATCATAAATTCTTTTAAAGTATTTTATTTCCTGCTTGTTCATGAATTCATTAACTTCACTGAAACTAAACGATATAGAATTTGAAATGAGTGTTTTTAGAATTTTAATAATATCCAGGCGGTCGCTTAATCCTTTTTCTGTACGCGGAATTTTGTAATACCGGTTTAATTTTAATGCAATCAGGTATTCGGGTTTTACAATATCAATTTTTGAATCCCCAATTCTTAATAAATTTGTTGTTTTTTTCCTGTTATCCAGAATGTGCCGGATCAATTTGTTCTTCAGCGGCGTGCTTTCAGTGGATAAAAAATCAACATAAATACCGGTACTTTTATGCTGCAGGCTGTGGTTGGCAGAATCTGAATCCGTGAAATATTTTTCCAGATTTTTATGAGAATCTTCGGGCAGATCATCGGCTAAAAACGCCTCAAAATCCGTTTCTGATAATAAAATATCCACATCATAGGTTACCCGTGGCCGGATTGGCGGTCGAATGTATTTTGAAGCGGCAATGGCACCGACGAGCACGGCTTTTGGATAAACTTTTACAACATCATCGATGACATAGTTAAACCCGCTACCGGGCTTGTTTCTGTGGTAATCGCGAAACAGTTCATCCTCGATTAATTCATCCTGCTCATCATCGTATTGTATAAATTTATCGTTCATTGGTTTTTTGCCATCCTGTTATTTTTTACGGGATCATCAATCTATAATTCCATCCTGTTGTTTAATAAATCAAAATAGATGAATCTGATTTTAAAGTCAAAGAAGAAGGAGCCGCCTGGTTAATTTGTTCGGTCTTGATCATCGTTTCGGCCAAAGCAGATTTGTCATTCCCGAATGTTTCTATCGGGAATCCAGTTATGTGTTATATCCTAACATAGATTCCGGCTAAAAGCATGCCGGAATGACATTGTGCTGGCCGAAATGATGACTAAAGCCATTTGTTCTTTTCTATATAGTTTTAAAAAAAAATAGGAAATTATCTATATCCCACATTTTTTTGTGTCAATCAGAGCAAATCCGGCACTGATTCGGGAGGTTCTTTTTGTATTTTATCGAAAACCGTTTGTATAATATTGGTGACATCAGTCTGTCTATCGGGTATATAGTATAAATATATTTTATAATTCCGGCCCTTTTTCCACTAATAAAAATTATTCGTCAAGAACGTTTTTAAAAGGAGTGCATGATGGCTGAGACAATGACAAATGCGGACAACTTCTGGCTTCACATGGATCACCCCACCAACCTGATGATTATTACCGGCATTATGGAATTTAAGGAACCCATTGATTATGATCAGGCCTCTAAGACACTGGAAGACAGGCTGTGCGCATTTGACCGCTTTAAACAGCGTGTTGTCATGCCGATCTCCGGTGTCGGCGCTGCCAGCTGGGAGATTGATCCTTTTTTTGATATCCGGTCTCATTTTCAACGGGTAGCCCTGCCGGGAGCCGGCGGAAAGGAAGAACTTCAGCGCATGTGCAGTGATCTGATGACCATTCCCATGGATCGGACCAAACCTCTGTGGAGCTGTCATCTGATTGAGAATTATAAAAAAGGATGTGCGTTGTTTTTCAGACTTCATCATTGTATTGCAGATGGTATTTCCCTGGTCTATGTGCTGCTTTCCACCGCTGACAAAGAGCCGGGCGGGACGCCCTTGTTTGGCGATGCGCCCAAAAAGAAAAAAAAGAAATGGACGCCGCCGTCTTTTATTCCGGCCGGACAATTGCTGACCAGTGTGTCCGGCGTCATTGATAAATCACAGATTGTTGGTGAAAAGCTGATTGAAGAATGGTCCAAGGTCCTGACGAAACCTTCCTATATGAAGACTCTTGCCAAGTCCACAAAGAATCTGTCGATAGACACGGCAACGGTTTTGGGAAAGCTTGCCTTGATGCCTTCAGATCCTAAAACGGCCCTAAGAGGTAAGTTAAAGGTTCGAAAGTGTGTTGCCTGGACAAATCTCGTATCTCTGGCAAAAGTAAAAACAATCAGTAAATCAGTGGATGCCACGATCAATGATGTGCTGATTGCTTCAGTGGCCGGTGCGTTGCGGCGGTACCTTATTTTCAGAGGTGACCGGACAAATAAAACCGAATTGCGTGCGGCAATTCCTGTTAACGTCCGTGAACCCGGCACCGCATTTGAACTCGGCAATAAGTTCAGCATGGTTTTCCTTGCCTTGCCGGTATATATTGAAGACCCGATTTTGCGCTTACGAGAAGTCAAAAAACGCATGGATCTTCTTAAACAGTCACCGGATGCGTTTATCGCGTTTATGGTTTTAAGTGCTTTGGGCATATCTTCCGCCAATATTGCCACGACAGCTTCTAATTTTTTTGCCAATAAGGCATCAACGGTAATGACCAATGTTCCCGGCCCCCGGGAGCCGCTTTATTTTACAGGAAAAAAGATTGAAAATTTTATCGGATGGGTTCCCAGAACCGGCAGGGTCGGCATGGGAATCAGTATTATTAGTTATGCCGGCAAAGTCGGGGTCGGGCTTGTGACCGATGAGGGTCTGGTGCCGGATCCGGATATGATTTTGAAATATTTTGAAGAAGAAATTGAAAGTTTGTTTGCAATTTCCAAGACCGGAAAGGTGGACATCCGGCCCCTGGTTGTTGACAGCGGTGAAAAGACAACTGCAAAATCCGTTAAAACTGAAACAACGCAAAAAAAACCGGAAGCTGCTTCTTCTCAAAAATCGGAAATATGTAAGGCACAGACGAAAAGCGGCAACCCCTGTAAAAATAAGTCTGTTGCTGGATCCGAATATTGCCGGATGCATCAGCCTGCATCATAATATTATTAAACAGAGGAGATGCATACAGTGAAAGAAGTTACAATTTATACGGACGGATCTTCAAAGGGAAATCCCGGTCCGGGAGGATATGGCGCTGTTCTTATATCTCAGGATCGCCGAAAAGAGTTGTCCGCCGGGTTCCGTCTTACCACAAATAACCGGATGGAGCTGTTAGGTGTTATTGAAGGACTAAGGGCTCTTAAATCACCCTGCCAGGTTGATCTGTACAGTGATTCTAAATATGTGGTTGATGCGTTTAATAAAGGGTGGCTTCGATCCTGGCAAAAAAACGGGTGGAAAAAAAAAGATAAAAAACCGGTGCTGAATCCGGACTTATGGAAAATGGTTGTTGCGCTGATTACGGAGAAGGAACATAAGGTCCGGTTTATCTGGGTAAAAGGGCATGCAAATAATCCTGAGAATGAAAGATGTGATCAACTAGCGGTAAAGGCTGCTGAAGGAAGTAATCTGCTCGTTGATACGGAATATGAAAAAAGCAAATAACTGCTTTTGATTCACAGTGTAAATTTTTACCACGGTTTAGCCCTCTCCCGTTAAAAACGGGAAGAGGGTTTTTGCTTTATGAGATATTCCGTTTAACGGGCAAGGGGGTTACAGTTTTTTATAACAACCTTGCCTTCAAGAACGTTGCCCTTGGAATATTCACTGAAAATACAAGTATTGGTTTTCGGGTCGTAGTTTTCAATCCACAGGTTGTCATCTTTCCAGGTAGCGTTTATGTGACGCTGACCTTCCGGTACCTGAATAGTCATCACGCCGCCATATCGTTTAACAAAAATCT
>JAQIBZ010000070.1 GCA_027858815.1 Desulfobacteraceae bacterium | reverse complement strand
ATTCTTTTAAGAGTTACCTCTCCGTCCATGCCCTGCATCTTAACATCCAGAATCACCACATCGACCGGTGCTTCATCGATGATTCGCAATGCTTCGGCACCACTGGCAGCTGTTTTAGTCGCTATCCCCCGTTTTTCCATTAAAGCTTTGGTTGTCTTTAAAAACCGTTCTTCATCATCCACGATCAGGAGTTGGACGTTGCTCATATTAAATTCCTCCTTTATGTAATTTTCGACTGATTTTTTTTGATGATCCGGATATCGGTAATTGTACGTTAAAAACCGATCCGACATTGATTTCACTGGTTACCGTAATCTTCCCGCCCAGTCCTTCTACTATCCCATAGCAGGTACTGAGCCCCAGTCCGGTCCCCTTTCCCACCGGTTTGGAAGTAAAAAACGGCACAAAAATTCTTTTGAGCTGATCCGGATCAATGCCGCATCCATTATCTGTAATTGCCAGTAAAATAAATTCATCATCAACATCCGATGTAATCCGGATTTCTCCATCATCTTTGTCTTTAACCGCGTAGATCGCGTTATTTAATAAATTTAGAAACACCTGCTGGAGCTGCGCCGGATCACTTTCGATTTCAGGCAAAGCCGGATCAACTTCCTGGCGGATCGTTATATCCTCAAGCTGGGCTTGGTGTTCAACCATTGCGACAATTTCGCCGATCAGCTCATGGGGAACAATGCTCCGGACAACCGGCTCTGTTTTGCGGGCAAATTTAAGAAGCCCCTGGGTGATATTGCTGCATCGCTTAATCTGCAAACCGATCTGGTCTACCGATTCCGACATCAGCCCTAAGGTTTCCGTATCCATTGGATCTCCTGCCCGGCAATCCTCAAACAGGTCATTAATCATGGTAATTTCAGATGTCATAACCTGAAGCGGATTATTGATTTCATGGGCCATGCCGGCGCTCATCTCACCGACTTCCGCCAGTTTTCCGGCCATGATCAACTGACTGCCCATTTCCCGCTTTTCCGCATCTGCCAGGGTAAGGCGATTGGCCAGTCCGGAAGCCAGAAAAAACGCAATCAGGACGACAACTGCGCCGCCGATAAAAATAAGGCTGACGGCAACCAGCACTGCCCGTATCAGCGGGGCGGCCGCATCGTAAAAATCCTGACGAACCACCAGAAACCATCCGGTTGTATTCAGGCGACCGGTGGCATATAGGCATTTCCCTCCCTGATGATCGCTGGCGGTAAAAGAAGTGATGCGATGATGATCACTTTGATATCCTTTAAAATCAGGGTCCGTATCCATCAGAGAACCTCCGGAACGCTTCCGGGTCTGCAGAACCCCATCTTTATTAATCAAATACGCTTCCCCGGTTTTCCCGACCCGGATATTTTCAACCAGATTATTGAAAAACTGGGTGTCAATGGTGGCTCGCAGATACCAGGGGTCACCGTCATCTATCTTTTTTACGGCAATAATAAAATGCGGCGTGTTTCGAAATCCCATAAAGACATCGGATATATAGATGGATTTTTCACATACCGCTTTAAACCATTCGGCTTGACTGTAATTCTTCCCTTCCAGCCGGTAGGGGCCTTCATAAGCGACATGATTCCCTTCTTTATCAAATACCCCCAGGTCCAAAAACGCCGGTGATGTGGACTGGAGCACATGAAAAATTTCACTCAGCTGCTCTTGTCGCCGTAGTGATTGAAAACTGTTTGACCCGGCAACAAATTGAAGATCCTCGGTTCGTTCGGAAAAAAACTGTTCAATCAAATGCCGATGATCGTCCGCCACCCGCATGAGTTCGGACTCCACCCGGTCAAAAAGGTTGGTGGCAAAATAATAAACCAGCGTGCTGCAGACAATCATCAGGATAACAAACGGGGCCAGAAGGACCCGGGTTAAAATAATCCGGCGAATCCGGGAAAACTTCTCCGTTCCTTTATTTTTTTGCCCTGTCGCGTTCATTTATTCTTTCCTTTATCATACCGGCCAGGGATAAACCCCGCCCCTACGGAAAATGCCTTAAACCCTATGTAGGGGAGGGGTTTATCCCCTCCTGTCACTAAACCGCCGGAAATCCGACCCACTTCCAGTATCCAAGAAACGCCCAGCCCCACAGCACCAGAAAAGACAACAACAGCACGATACTGCCATGGATCAAAAAGTCCTTCATGGTTACCAGCTGTTCGCCGGTGACCGGATCTCTCGCCATGCTGTAAGCAATCGCGTTATTGGGTGTTCCGATAATCATGACATGGGCAAACGATGCGGAAAATGCGGTTGCCAGCCCGGTCATCCACGGATGAGTTCCGGACAGGGTGGCCATAGGCACGGTAATGGGGCCAATGGCTGCCACGGTTGCACCGTCACTCATAAAATTAGTCAAAATGCCTGTAAACAGACTTGACGCAAACGCAAGACCGGTTCCGCTCCGCAAAGCATCCGGAAGAATGGCCACAAAACTGTCCGCAATCCATAATGCAGCGCCGGTAACGGCCAGTCCGGTTCCCATGGCGCAGGCACTGGCATACAGCAAAACAACGTCCCAGTGAATTTCATTCACATCCCGCCATCGCAGAACACCTAAAATATTTAAGGCGACAATAGCAAGAATCACCGGCCCGCCCATGCCGAAACGACTACTGACAGTTGACCATAAAATAACCAATACCACCAAAACGGCTGCGGTCTTATATTCATCCATGGTCATTTTCCCGATTTTGTCGGTTTCCTTTTTGACTTCCGCCAGCAGATTTAAATCTTTTACCTTGATCTTGTTGCGAAACCTGAAAAAGAAATAGGCACCGATCACCAGCGCCATGACCGGCACAAACGGCAGCCCATACTGCATCCACTGGCCAAAGCTCGGGGCAACCCCATAATCAGACATTATTCCCAGCATAACGGCATTTCGACCGCCGGCAGCAGGAGAACCCGGCCCGCCGATATTGGCCGTAAAACAAACCATCAGAATCATCATGACCGCCAGATTCTTGTCTTTTTTCAGACCTGCTGTCCGGACCACGCCCATGTATGCCATCATTAACACGGGAATAATAAACGCGATCAAGGCGTGTTCCGAAAGAAACGACGCCGTAACCGCCAGCAGCGGACAAAAGAGAAACGCAAACTTCCATAATTTATTACTGGTTCCCAGCAGCAACGCGCCGATGCGTCGATCCAGGCCGGTTTTCATCACCGCACTGGAAATTGCCAGCACTCCAAAAATAAAGATTACCGCATCTTTTAAAAAAGCCTTGGCCACATCATTGGGCTGCAGTACACCGAAAAAATACATCAACACACCCACCAGCAATGCCGTCATACCAATGGGTATGGCACCACTGGCCCAAAAAAGACCGGCAATCACCAATACGCCGATCATCACTTTCACGCGAAAAACAGTTTTAGAAGGATCCACAGACGTATATTGAATCCCCCCGGTTTCATTTCTGATTGTTTCACCCAATTTTGCTTTTTTTGAATAATAATCGGATATGTTCTCTCCCGGTTTCATTTTCTGATAATACGCATAACCAGCCGTTATATCAGTTATCTGACCGGTCTTCTCTGTGGTGACAAGTGTATTCAAACGGTCTGAAACCGGCATCATCAATATTAATGCAAACAATAAAACGCCCAGCAATATCAGTCCCGGCCGTGCATTGTGCGCACCGATGAGCCAGTCTTTGAAACTATGTCGCTTGATATCTGCGATTTCATTTCTCGCCATGGCATGTATTCTTGCCTGGCGCGCGGCTGTAATCGTTTGCACAAGTTCTTCAATACCACAGGGTTTTTCCATATATTTAAATACATCATGCTTGCCGGTTTCCGTCGCATCATCTGTGCTGCCGTGCCCGGTAAGCATAATAACCTGGACCTCGGGCCTAACCTTTTTAATCTCCTGTAAGGCTTCGATACCATCCATTACCGGCATCTTCTGGTCCAGGATCACCACTTCCGGGTTCTTGTGCCGAACCACTTTAATGGCATCAAAACCATTTTTTTCATCAAGCACATAATATCCACGGGCAGAAAGCTGTTTTTTCATGGCTTCCCGAAAATGTTCTTCATCATCCACCAGCAGAACCCTTGGCAGTCTTTTCGAAGTTTTAAGATCTTTCTCAGACATTGCTGCTATACCTCCTTATAATTAATTGGCAGGGATACGATAAAGGAACTGCCGGCTTCCGGCATGCTCTGCACATCGATCGTCCCCCCCATGGCTTCAACAATACTCAAACTGATTCCCAGGCCGAGTCCGGTCCCTTTTCCCACTTCTTTTGTGGTAAAAAACGGATGAAAAATTTTACCCATTACCTCATACGGCATCCCTTTGCCGGTATCAGACACGATCACCTGCACCTTTCCATCTGTGACCCGGGTGGTCAGAGTCACTTTTCCCGAGCTTTCAATAGCGTCACCGGCATTATTGATCAAATTTTGAAACACCTGATAAATCTGATCCGGATCCGATATTATATCCGGACAATTCGGATCGTATTCCCGAACCAGGTCGATATTTTCCACCTGAAATTCTTTTTCCATG
This sequence comes from Desulfobacteraceae bacterium, assembly GCA_027858815.1. GTDB lineage: Bacteria > Desulfobacterota > Desulfobacteria > Desulfobacterales > Desulfosalsimonadaceae > SURF-3. The sequence goes on along the minus strand of JAQIBZ010000070.1, from coordinate 1,539 downwards.
AGCCCGTCCACAACTTCATCAAGAATCTGATTCACATTGCACTTTAAAAGCCTGGGCTTACTTTTTCTGGCTGACTTCAGAAGTTTCCGGGTAATATCTCTTGCCCGGTTGACCGCTTCATCGACAATTCCCAGCTCCCTGACAATATTGCCCGGAGTATCCGGTTTCATGTGCGCATCACCACCGACCTCCGGATCAAACATGTCGCGAATCACACCGCACTGGGAAGAAATGATGGCCAGCGGATTATTGATCTCATGGGCAATACCGGCAGCAAGTTCCCCAACACCCACAAGTTTCGCTGCATGGAATAATTGTGATTTCAAATTTTTTCTGGCTTCTTCATTGGCTTCCGCACGATTGAGCAATCGACGGGTGCTGAACAGGATGAATGAAAAGATCCCCACAATGACCATGATTGTGGCAATAATAATTATCCGCCGGGCTTTATACATTCCAGCATACGCAATATTCAAGGGCTGCCGGATGGAAAGGACCCAGGGGACCTCCCTGAGCCACGCACAGGCAACCAGCTTTGTATGATCGTTTGATTGAAGTTCCGTTACACCTGAACCGCTTGAAACCGGCGGAATAAAATGGCTCTGCTCCAAAGGCGCACCCTGCCCCGGATCAACCACCTGATATTCCCCTTTTTCATTGGTTAACGCTGCATCCACCCCTTTTCCTCGGCCAATTGTGCGTAGAAAAAGATAAAACTTGTCCGGATCAAGCGTTGCCCGCATTACATACATCTCATTGTCCACCCGTTGCTTAACGGCGATGGTAAAATGCGGCTTATTGCGAAACCCCATATAAATATCACTCACATAATAGTTTTCAGACTGATTTCTCAATGCGGTAAACCAGATTTCATTGCTGTAATTCTGCCCCTGCAAAAACGGAAACGGCCCGGCATACCCGATCTGATTTCCGTTTTTATCCAAAAAGCCGACGTCTATAAACGCACTGCTGGTTTCTATTAAATTCTGAAGATACCCATTCATTTGCAACTGAGATGGATTTAGATTAAATTGGCTGCCATGAAATAGATTAAAGATATTAACGACCCGTTCCTGTAAAAAAAGATCAATGGTGTTTGTCAGGCTTTCAGCCAGAGAAACCAGCTGGAGCTTACTGCTGTTTTTCAATGTCAGGTTAAACTGGACATGGAAATAGACGGATAAAATCACCAGCGGGACAAAAAAAGCAGCAGCCATTGAAAGCAGAAGCCTTTTTTTTAACCGCCGAAAATAAATTTTTGTTTCTTCGCTTTGAGATTCCCGGATACCGGCTCCGGCAATGGAAACTGTTTCTCTGCCTTTTATTGTTTGAGTCTGTTTCATTCATACCTTTTCCGAATTGTTTAAAAATTTTAAACCGGGTATCATTTATGTGTCGCCTTAAAACAGCAGATAAATTATCCTGCATATCCACTTTGATTAAGTTGATTTCAAAATCCAAAATTTATGCAATCTTTGGCAGGCACGGTGGCCTTGCCCTACGAGGTTTTGCGATAATCTTCGTAGGGTCGGCCACCGT
>JAQIBZ010000484.1 GCA_027858815.1 Desulfobacteraceae bacterium | reverse complement strand
TGTTGTTCTGTAAGCGTTTACAGGGTACCGCAGATGCGAGGCGCCGGGCACGAAGACGTACTCGTCGTACTTCAAGTGCCCGGGAACAAAGCAGGTGCGGTGCCCTGTGAACGCTTACAAATTATTAGTTCACTATCATATCCGGGACCGAGAAAAAGGATTCTTCATTAAACAGCTTAATCTGTCCTTCTTCAATTTTATTCATTTCAAGCATTTTCTCCTCATATATAGCATCTGCGTCCACTGCTTCTTCAAGGACATGGGGTGTCAGAAAAATATAGAGGTTTGTTTCTTCCTTGCCCTTTCCAACCGACTTAAACAGCCAACCAAGGACCGGAATACTGCCCAGACAGGGAACTCTGTATTCTGTCTGGGATAATGCTTCATCAATCAGACCGCCGATAACCACCGTATTTTTATCATTGACCACAACAGTCGTATCAACTGTTCGCTTTAATGTCGTCGGCTGAAACTGGTCGGTAGTGGATTCAAGTTTTGTTACTTCAAGTGCAATTTCCAGACGAATCAGACCGTCTTTACTGATTTGAGGCGTGATTTCAAGACTAATGCCGACATCCTTGTATTCATAATTGCTGTAATTCGTATCCCCACTGCTGGCCTTGGTTAAATACGGTACATTCTTACCCACTGTAATTTTGGCAGTTTCATTATCCGAAGTCAGTAGTTGGGGTGTGGATAGAATATGAGAATCCGTGTCTTTTTTATAGGCATTAATGACCGCTGCAATTGTTGGAAACACAATACCGCCAAGAGTTATCGATTCGCCGAATACGCCCAATGAAAAACCCGGTGGCAGAACGGATGCAGATCCCGTGGCAGCTGCATATGCTGATGAGATATAACCGGAATCTCCTCCCATGGCTCCGCCGGAAAAGCCACCGCCCCAGGCACCGTCATAATCATCATAACTGCCATTACCGCCAACCTGCCATTCAGTACCCAGGTTCAGAGATTTATCTTTAAGTATTTCCATGACCAGACATTCAATATATAACATGGATCTGCGGATATCCAGTTTACTGATTATTTCTTTTAACACCTCATAGTCATCTTTTTCAGCGACAATAATCAGGCTGTTTGTTGACTTGTCTGCGGTTATCTTAACATCCTCAGAAACTATCGGTGCCAGTTTTTTCCCTTTGTTCCCAGCACTGGTTCCGCCGGTTTCTTTTGTTGGAAACTCCTGAAGCACAGATGCCAGCTCTTCGGCTTTTGCGTTTTCAAGGTAATAGACATGAATTTTTTCGCTGCCTCTGGGCATTTCCTTGTCCAGCAGGTTAACAAGTTTTCGAACACGTTCGGTTCCGGTTTCACTGGCAACAACGATGATGATGTTGGTCCGCTTGTCAGCAACCAGCGTCACATCTTTTTGGCCTTTTTTTGCCGATCGCCCGGAAGATGCATTAAAAACCGAATCAATAATTTTGACCATTGACTCTGCATCTGCAAATTCAATGGGCAGGACCGAAATAGACTGACCGATACCGATAACATCAATAGAGTCGATAATCTGTATCAGCCGCTTAATATTAGAATACACATCCGTAATAATCAGCATGTTGGTGGGCGAATAAGCCAGAACCACACTGCTTTTAGATACCAGCGGCGCACATAATTGCTTGACCTCATTTGGATCTGCATATTTAAGATGAATCAGTTGCGTGACAATTTTATCATTGGGTTCATCGGCTTCTTTTTTTAAGCGTGTTTCAATATTCATGGTACGGGCATAAGGAGACGGAATAATTTTGGTTATCTCGCCGGCATCAACGGTTGCATATCCATGAACCTCCAGAACCGATTCAAAGACGCGATAGGCTTCATCAACGGAAATTTTAGTCGGTGAGATAACAGAAATATTTCCTTTCACCCGCCGGTCAATAATAAAATTTCTGCCGGTCAGTTCACTGATGAACTTAATAAATACTTCAATATCCACATCATTAAAATCAATGGAGATAAAACTTTCCTGCGGTAAACGCTCTTTTGCCTGGTCATCTGTCAGATTTAAAGATGATTGCGTAGCGTCTGCATTCAAGGCTTTCACCTGATCCGTTTGTGCAGATAAAAGACCCGGACTGCAAAAAGTCAAGTATACGAGGAATACGCATAAAAGAAAGTTTGAATATTTCTGTAGAATTTGCATATTAATCTTCCAAATTTTTAAAAATTAAAAATTTATTCTACCCGGTTATCCACTTTAGCTAAGTTGGCACAAAATATTGTGCCTCTGATCGTTTAGAAAACCAATCATCTTGTGATTAACTTAAGCGAAGTGGAAAATCAGATTATTCTATTTGATAGTTTATGGACAACGGGTCGCCCTTACGTTCAATTTGCAGTTCAACAGCAGATGAAGATTTAAGGTAATCATAAAATTTTAATGCATCATCAACTGATTGAATCTCTTTTCCATTAACCCCTTTGACAATATCACCATTTTGCAACCCCATATCCTTAAAAATGGAATTCTGCCGGACATGACTTAAAAGCAGGCCATTGGGTTTACCATCTTTAAAATGGGGCCGGACTTTTACCTGACTCATGAGCTGGTTAATATTTCTTAAAGAGCTGTTGATCTTTTCCCGATCGATATTGACCGTCTCATCAGCGCCAAAACGCCCATCTTCTTCTGGTTCTCTGAATGGAGAAGGTTTTCTGCTTTTTCTGGATGAAGCATTCTTATCGTCTTCCATCAACAGGATTTCATCTTTTCCATTTACGCTGAGAACAACTTTTTTCCTTAATATAAGTTTGATCTCGGCATTTTGAATGGAATCCCCTTTTTTATACAGCCCCTGTTTGCGTTTTTTTGTATCTTCTATAACGGCATAATCATCATCGCTTCCGGTGATTGTCCCGAATAATGTAAGACTCAGACTGGTTTGTTTTAATTTTTCCAGCTCAATAGCATTGTCATTTTTTTTCGCTTTGGCGTCTTCTTTGGTTTTAAACAAATCCCGATTTGTAATCGACTGATATGCAGTGATTTGCTTGAATTTCAGCCGGTCTCCGGTAGTATTTGAATGTTTTGTATGTGCGTCCGAATCAATAAGACCGGATAAATCCAGAGATGCAACCTCTGATAATTTTGCAGAAAGAATCCGGTAACCTAAATTTACACTGAAAAAGATCAGAATAGTAACCAGGACAATATTTAATATGGGGAATAAACTTCTAAACATAATAAAATTCGTAAACCATTAAAAATATTCAATGTGCAAAACATGAAACGCAAAAGATCAGGATCACGTCCATCAAGCCATTTTTTATCTAAGCGAAAAATTCGGTCTATCGATAGACCCGGTAATGCGAAAAGGAATACCGCCGGTTTTTGATTTCTGTTGTGAAATCAATTCAAGCGGAATAACGTTGCCTAATTGTTTCAAAAATGATGGATGCGGCTTGACTTCGCCCCGAATGTTAATCGTACTTTTATCAATAGGATTTCTTAATATAATTGAACCGGTTGCACTAGCCGATACATCCCTGCTGTCGACATTAAGTTTTTTCAGGGTCACCCGCTGGTTATTGATTTCAAAATCGGCTTTAATTGTTTTAAATTCAAGCTGATCAATACCAAACAGGGCCGGCGTAAATCGAACAGCGCTTTTTGTGACTATGATACCGGCGATTCCTTGTCCGGCTTTCACTTCTTTGTTGCTGTATACAAGATTCCCATTAAACAGACCGGAAATTTCATATGCTTCGTATGCGGCCGCTATCGGAATAGTTGAAATCTGAATATTGTCAAGCGTTGCCTCAAGCTCATATTCGGGATTTGCGCTGATATTGGCTAAACGTATATTTGAATCCAGCGTGCCGTCGTATAAATCACCGTTAATAAAAATCGTTTTTTCTTTTTTAAACAGGGAGAGATAAGAAGGCCTGATGTCTAAGAATTCCGCGCCAATAATAGGTTGATTCTGATGCAGCAGATCCGGCCTGACCAGCTTGATACCCGGGGGGAAAGCGGGTTTTAATTCTTTGATAGATAATTGCACTTCCGGCGACATATTGTTAATTTGATAATTAATATATGCAGTGACAGCATCACCGGGAAACAGGTAGTAAAGAAAAAATACCGTAACGATGATGATGTAACCGGGATATACGATCCTTTTTTTCATCTATATTTCATCCTGATTAAGACTCAAAGGTTTCCACCTGAAGCACGACACTGACCAGTCCACTGTTTTTTCCGGTTTTTGTTATAGATAATCGTTTGACAATCACCATATTTTCCGAAGTCTCCACCTTGAATAAATAAGATGTTAAGTCTTTCATTGTCACTTCCTGAAGTTTTAGCTCAACACGTGAAATTTTTAATCCGGAATCTTCCTTAACGCTGGTGGACGGCTTCATATAAGCGATGTGATCTTTTAAACCGGTATCTCCCGCCAGCCGGTCAAGAAATGAAAAAAGCGTAAAGTCTGCTGCTCTTTTATTCAGTCCCTGCTGTGAGGACTTCAGCTTTTCTTTCATGGTAAAATATTCAGAGCGTAATATCTTCATGTCCAGCAGGTTATCGTTTCTTTCAATGACCTGCTTCCTGAGATTGTCACGTTTTTCAAATACCGGAACAAGGATCAGCTGGATGATAACAAAAAACGACAAAAATACGGCAGCGCCGGTTACGGCAATTTTTTCCCGCTTGTTCAGATTTAAATTCATTTGAAAAATCTTTTTCATCGTTATTATTAAAGCTCGATTTTCAGTTTAAACTGAATGCGATTGGATGACTTTTCAAGGTTAGCCGAGCTGATTGTAATATTTTTTATAATCTCAGCACGTTCCAAACGGCCTTTAATATCATCAACGTTATTAAACGTATCGGTATTGCCGGAAATTACCAGGCTGTCGTCTCCGCGAACAAAGTTTGTTATTTCCACATCCTGTTCGTTGGGAATCCGGGAGCTGATCTCATTGATAATGTCAATATTGAAGATTTCTTCTTCGATTTCCCCGGTAAACATGTTTTTTTCACGTTCCTGACTAACACTGGTTTTCATCTGCTGGACCGGATTTACTATTTTTGTGACATCGGGAAATGTTGATTGAAAAATGAATGCAATCTGACGATTTAACTGATTCACTTCCTTTTGTAGAAAATGAGCTTCAAAAAGAATATTAAACATGGCAAGAACAAATACAAACGCGGCGATAAGTCCGGTTTTAATAAAATCATTTTTGTATTCTTCCCAGTATTTTTTTATAATGGAACGTTCACCGAAAAAATTAATCGTGTGAATACCCAGAATTTCAACTGCCGCAAGACTCAGCGCATTATTCATATTAGCTGAATCAAAAGGATGGTCACTGGAAATATTGAGTTTTAAATTAACATCTTCAAACATATCCACCGGAATTATTTTGATCCTCAAAGAATCATCAATTTGTTCGTTGAATAATATCGTATCCACATTGGTTCCGGATATGAAGATCTTTGACGGCTCAAAATCTTTGACAAAAGATGATTCAAATGCCGCGATCACCTGCATAATATTTTGATAAAGTTTTGTTGCGGTTAATTGCGGGTCCTTGTTTTTTGAATAAAAAGATCTGGCGATATGCACATGACCGGCTACAACGGCAAAAACAGTGGAATATTTTTCATCTGCATCAACGAAAATAAAATCATTATCCGGTTCTGAAAATTTCGACAAACAAAGTACAGTGGAAAAGCCGGCAGGTGCGATAATATATGGTGTAATCTTAAACGTTTTGAGTATATCAAGAATCCCGCTGACTTCTGACGTTTTAATCACACTGACGAGAATATTAGTTTTTTCAGCCTGGGAAATTGTTTCAAAATCAACGGTTAACTCATCCATCGGAAACGGCAGTGTCGGTTCCAGTTCAAACGGCAGCACCTGACGAATTTTTTTTCGCTCTTTAAACGGAACCTGAAGATTTCGGTATGATACGAATTCTGATGAAACAGAAACAATGCATTCCGCTCCGGCAATACTTATTTTACTGATAATTGCACTGATTGTATCAGAAATCTGATTGAATTTATTTTCAGGTGTTTCATCGATATCTGCATATGGAACATGCATCTGCGTATGGATGCTGTTGCCTTTTATGGTGTTTTCAACCAGTAAGGCAGAAATGCCGTTGTCCCTGATATCAATTGAAAAAATTTTTCGGCTCATAATAAATGCATTAATATTCTTATAGTTTTTACTGGAGTTCTATAAAGTTTCTCTGAGCTATTGTAAAGGATAATAATATTTTAAATCTATTTGATTTTAATAAATATCAAAAGCTGTTCTTTATTACAAAAAATTCATTTAATTTTATATTTACAAACAACACTCAATGAAACAGTACAATTTTATCCTAACTAAAGTGAGTCATAATAAAGCAATGATTAGAGTAAGGTTAAAATTAAATTAAAATATTCTTATCTGTTTTTTTAAACCGATAAATTTAATAATCCCTAAGACTCTTCAGGCAATTAAATCAATATGTTGAAGAAGTTTTGTCTATACAAATTAAGATTCCAAATATGTACCCGTTCACGGGGTCGTAATTATCAGTTTTTCGTAAATCACTGATCTGTAACCGTTTACAGGGTGCCGCAGATGCGAGGCGCCGGGCACGAAGACGTACTCGTCGTACTTCAAGT
>JAQIBZ010000033.1 GCA_027858815.1 Desulfobacteraceae bacterium | reverse complement strand
TTTGATAAGAATTTTAAATTCTCATGGTACACCGCATCGATAATCACTACCGCATCATTTAAAAAATCAACGGTAGGAAGATTTATGCGATTATCAAACCGCATGGACTCAAAGACTTGCTGTTTGGGAACCGGAACCGACCGAAGGGGCTTGGGAGGCAATGTCTCCTTAATGAGGATATCATGTTCCTCATACGCTTCATTTACTTTCTTTATTTCCTCGGATTTTTTTCTTTTAAAAGGCAGGGCAATTTTTTTAATCTTATTTTCACTTTTGTCAGTGGGGATAATTTCTTTCTTTTCCTTAACCAGCTTTAATTCAATCTTTTTGTTTTTACGATTTTCAAGAACATGAGAATAGGTATTTTTAACCCGGTTGCCGGCCACAAAACTTAATTTCCCCAAATTTCGGATGGTAGCCACTACTGAAATACCGGTTGATAAAATAAAACCGATCAGCAGGGAAAAAGACAAAATGACCATTCCACCCGTCCAGTTGGAATACTTGAGAAGAAAGGACTTGATGGGAAGGCCGAGCATTCCGCCGGCAGAATAGTCATTACCAAAAAGAATATAGGTATCCTGAAAAAATGACAGCAAGCTCCCGAAAGAAACAGTTAAAATAATTCCCCCGGATGCGATCACGGATAACGCCTGACCGGAACGATTTTTGAAAAACTCAAGGAATCCGATAAAAAACAAAATCGGTATCAAAAAAGCACCCAGCCCGAACAAACCAATGAGGAATCCTGACAAATGAGCACCAAAAAAACCAAAAAAATTTTCAATCTCTCCCGTATATCCCGCATGGTGGATTGACGGATCATCCGGACTATAGGAAACAAGACTGCCCAGCGAAAAAATTATAATAAAAATCAATATGATGCTGACTAATTCTTTACGCATTTATTTATTCAGCCAAAGGATACATAATTGTGGAATAGATGAAATGCCCATAAAATCTAAATCTCCATGATAAACGGCAGTATGACCGGTTTTCGCTTGATTGTGAAATTAAAATATTCTCTTAAAGCCCGATGCAGTCTCTGACGAAGTGCTTCCACGCGATCCGCCGGATCAAGGATGCTGATATCTTCTATTATCTCCAGAACAACACATTTTGCATCTTCAATAATATGCCCGGTTTCCTGTTCAAATACAAATCCCCTGGAAACAATTTCCGGGCCATAAACAATAAATCCGGTTTCTTCATCAATGGCTATGGTGACCACTACAAGACCTTCTTCGGAAAGAAGACGCCTTTCCTTTAAAACCAGTCTGCCTACGTCACCTATGCCTTTGCCGTCCACGAGAATCCGGCCAGTGGAAATTTCTCCGTTAATACGACCACCGCTTTTATCAAATTCAATGATCTGACCGTTTTCTGCCAGCAGCACCTGGTCTTTGGGGATACCGACTTCCTCAGCCAATTGCGCATGATGAAAAAGATGCCGGTACTCCCCGTGAATGGGTATAAAATAATCCGGCATAGTCAGATTGATCATTTCCTTGAGTTCATCCCGAAAGGCATGTCCGGACACATGAATATCAGATACTTTCTCATAAATAACCTCCGCCCCTTTCCGGAAAAGGTTATTGATGATTTTAGCAATCGCCTTTTCATTTCCCGGTATGAATTTAGAAGACAGAATCACCGTGTCTCCTTTTTCAATCTTGATCTGCTTGTGCATACCGGTTGACATCCGTGTCAGCGCTGACATGGGTTCTCCCTGGCTACCGGTTGTCAATATCAGAATCTCATCCGGAGAATAATTTTCTATCTGGTCAACATCAATCTCTATGTCATCAGAAATGTGAAGCATGCCAAGGGAAACAGCGGTTTGAACGCTTGACTCAATGCTCCTGCCGTTAAAAACAATTTTGCGGTTACCGGATTTAATAATATTGACGATCTGCTGAATCCTGGCAATATTTGAAGCAAATAAAGCAACAATCACCCGGCCCGTGCTGTTTGCAATAATTTTCCGAAGCGTTTCGCCGATCACATCATCAGAAACGGTCCGCCCGTCTTTTTCCACATTTGTCGAATCTGACAGAAGCGCAAGCACCCCTTCTTCTCCGAGTCGTTCAAAAGCATCCGTATCAGTCATCATCCCCGGGATCACTGTCTGCGACAGCTTAAAATCACCGGTATGCACGATTTTCCCGACCGGTGTACTGAAGGCAATCCCGACCCCGTCCACAACACTGTGGTTGACCCGGATAAACTCAAATTCAAACGGGGGAATCTGCAGCTTTTCTTCTGGCGAAATTTCATGTAAACAACTGGCAGACAGGAGATCATGCTCATCTAATTTCCGCCGGAGCATGCCGATCGTAAAACCGGTGGCGTAAACAGGGATATTAACCTCTTTAAGGAGGTATGGCAACGCGCCGATATGATCCTCATGCGCGTGGGTCAGGATGATGCCGGCGACCTTGTCCTTATTTTTCCGGATGTAATCCATATTCGGAATAACGTAATCCACCCCAAGCATATAATCTTCCGGAAACATCAGGCCGGAATCAATGATGACAATTGTGTCTTCATATTCAAAGACCATCATATTCAGGCCGATTTCCCCGAGCCCCCCGAGGGGAATAATTTTAAGCATCAGCTTGGCTTTTTTTGAATCTCATTTCATTCATTTAATACCGCTTACAGACACAGGACTCCTGTTCAGGCAGTTATTTCAAGCTGTTCAAAAATTGCGTCAATTAAACTTATCAGCCAGAAAAACTGCTCTTTTGTTGCATATTTAATACAATCACACCGGATCCTGTTTTTCGTCCGAACCAGGAGTTCGACAGTCAGCGACGTTGAGCTCAACTGAATGGTAAAATAAAAAGGGCGGCATTCATCATGAGATAGTTGAATTGCATCATAAAGGTCATGATCTAAAGGTATCCAATAAATATCTCCCATATCCGCCGGACCAAAATGCTCATCCATATACATTTTGATCTTTTCATGATCCTCCGGCCTTAACTCATCAATAACATATTGTTTCATAAGTCAATATCTACCATATCCATTTCATATACGCAAGAGACATACTGCCTCTGCATTAATTTTTAAAAAAATCCGTTAAATTCCCTGATTCATTGAATGAAAACGGCTCCCAGGACGATACCAAAGACATATTTGGATTCTCAAGAACTTCTTTTTCAAGTGATCGTGAAACCTGCAGGTATTTTAAAGAAGCCGTGTGTTTTATCCTGACCACGCGCAAATCATTATAATTCGAGACGCCTGTTGTCCGTGCACATGCCTCTATGCACTTTCTGTCAGAATCAAAATGGATGGGGATTGCTGCTTTTTCAGGTGAAATCGCCGTAACAGCATTCACATAGGTTTTTTCAATATCAATACCTTCCACCAGCCGGGTGGTCGTAAAATCAGCCAGACCGATGCCGTTCGCATTCCCGTCCGACCCCGGTGATAAATCCCGGACAAATATTCGCTTTACATTCGGCGAAATTTTTATATCTCCCACAAGATCTCTGTGACGTCCGGTGATATTCGAATCCATTCCGATACCGGAAATATCTTTACCGAACTGGTCAACAATCAGAATATCCAGAAAATCAAACGGAATGCTTCCCATCATCTGAAATGCTTTTTTTAAAAGATTTTTTTCACGACGGATTAACTGATCCGGCAATATCGCTTCAATATGCGCCAGATTTCCATTACCGTCCTCTAACAGGGCAACGCCGAACAGCACGTTCAGTTTTTTCAGCAATATTTCTGCGGCTTCCGCTATGATGGAAAATGAATGATCAACTGCCTGACGATGGAATTCAGATGCACCCGCATCCTTTCCAAGACCGATGGTCATCATTTTACACAGGCCGCTTTCAATGTCAGCCTTGAACTTTGTATGGGGTTTTATCCGGTTAATGATAACGATGTGATCAGCAGCAAGGGCCGCTTTAGAAATAAAAATTTTCAGCCCGGATGGGTGTTTAGCAACACATTGTACTGCCATGTCCGCCACAATCGGAACCTTCATTTCTTCTTCCGTGATCCCGTATTTAGCCAGAACACCCTTTTGGCCGACGTCTGTGGCACCGCCGTGACTCCCCATGGCCGGCACAATAAACGGCTTCAAACCCTTTTGCTCTAAAAACAGAAGACATTGTTTAACAACAAGTTGCAAATTGTCTATATTGCGGCTGCCAACAGCAACCGCAACCGTCTCACCGTTTTTAGACCGGAGATCAGCGGGTAAGAAACCCAAGGATTCCCGGGCGGCTGACCGGATAGCTCCAGGGATAGCTTCCCGAATAGCTCCATGGACATGCTGAATCCCGGACTTAACAAACTTTTGCAGGACAAAGCCCATTTCCGGAAATATAAACGGCCTACGATTATTCATAAAAAATGACAGGGAATTTTGACAGTGTTACGCTATAACAAGAAACGTTATAAGGCATGCTGGAAAAAAGGTTGGCTTCCCCGCAGTTTACAAACCAGGGGAAGCCGAAAAATCTTGAAGGATTAGGTTTCTTCAATAGTGATTGCGCCGGTCTCACATACTTCGACGCAACTTTCACAGCCGAGACATTCTTCGGCGTTGACCGGAACGGATTTACCATCCTTCATTTCAAAGACCTCAACCGGGCATACATCTACACACTCTTCACAACCTTCACATTTTTCAGCATCTACAATAGGATTAAAAGCCATTTTTTATTTTCTCCTTTTTAAAATATTTTATACGTCACCAAAATAACATCTTTTATTACATCTTTATTATTGAATAGAGATATATCTGAAAAAATTTCATTAGCGCAATTATAAAATCGAGTCAAGGATTCTTACAATTTATCATAATTTCTCAAAAAAGCCGATTAACGTATTTAACCGACTATTTTTATTTCCCTTAAACAATATTTTATCTTTTAAAAAAAAATTGCAAAAAGCCTGAGAATCCGCTTCCGGCAAAATATATAATTTCAAATTTATTTTTTTACCGGCTCCGGAGTTAAAATCAGGTAATACAACCTGATCCGGACCGGTCCAGGGATTTGTTGCCAGGTGCATCAGGCACTGATTAAACTCTTTGCTTACTGCCTCCGACTGATCACATGCGATGCCGTCAATACAGCAAACCTTTTCCAAACCGGGAATAGTCTCTAATGTCTTATCAAGCACCGCCTGACTGTTTGTTACAAAAAAAGCGGATTCTTCCACATCTTTTTTTATCAAATTGAACCAGGCAGAAATTCGTGAACCGGTCATAT
>JAQIBZ010000207.1 GCA_027858815.1 Desulfobacteraceae bacterium | reverse complement strand
TCACAAATGACATGATTTTTAGCAAGATGGGCGAATCCTGCGGTTAAAGAAGTTTTTCCGGTGCCGCCTTTTCCGCTGATAATTAAAATTTCATTCATGCCGCACCTCCCTGGCTTGCATTGGAACCGGCTTTTTCTTTTACTTTGTCTGCAAGGGATATGAAAATCTGTTTCATCTCATCTGATGATTCGGAAATGATATCGCCTTTGGCATATGCCTCTGCGATCTTCCTGTCATAGGGGATTTCCGCGAGGATCTCCAGTTTGACGTTATTGCAATAATCATAGACTTCTGAATTCCCAAGTCCGGCCCGGTTGACTACAACACCCATGGGTTTGCCCATTGGTTTAAATGCTTCATGGGCCAGTTTCATGTCGTAAAAACCAAAGGGTGTTGGTTCCGTTACCAGAATGATCAGGTCGCTGTCCATTACTGCATTGATTGCCGGACAGGAAACCCCTGGCGGTGCGTCTATTATAACATCTTTTGGTATAACATCTTTTGATGACGCATCTATCATTTCTCCTAATTTTTCCTTAACAGCGCGCATCAAGGGCGGGCTCATGGCCTCACCGACCCTGAGACGTCCCATAAGAAAATCATTTTTTCCGCTTTTGCCCCAGGTAATTTCTCCCAATTCTCTGAAATCCTTCGTCAAAGCCCCTTCCGGGCAGATGGCAATACATCCGCCGCATCCATGGCACATCTCAGGAAAAGTCATCAGGACGTCTCCCATCAGGCTGATGGCTTTGAACTGACACAGTTCACCGCATTTACCGCATTTGCTGCATAACGCGTCATCGATTTTTGGAATTTCCATGTTGGCCATGCGTTTTCCGGTAAATTCCGGATTTAAAAATAAGTGGAGATTGGGTTCTTCAACATCTAAGTCCATTGCAATGACCGGTGATTCCCAGACGGATACCAGAGAAGATGAAACGGTTGTTTTCCCGGTTCCTCCCTTGCCGCTGGCAACTGCTATTTTCATTTCCAGTGTCCTTCTTTATTGGATGATGTGGCGAAATCGACGTCACCGGCTTTGAATTTTTCAATGGCCTGACGTACTGTCCCTGATTCAAGATTCTGGCCGATTTTAATGCCGGCGGCTTCAAGACCTTGAAACGCCTTGGGGCCGACATTCCCGGTCAAAAGGATTTTAGCGCAGCTGTTAGCAATATTTTCTGCAGCCTGAATGCCTGCTCCCTGGGCCATAACCTGGGATGACCCGTTATCGATGTATTCAAATTCCATTGACTCCGGATCAACAACTAAAAATCCGGCTGCCCTGCCAAATCGGGGGTCGACTTGTGAATCCAAGCTGGGTTCTTCACAGGTTACGGCTATTTTGTCCATGACACACTCCATTTTTTTCTGTTATTAAATTTATTTTATACAATAAATTTATTGTATTGCAGAATATATTCATTTTCCCCCCGAGAAAGGGAGTTTGGTTGAACAAATCAACTTATGAGTATATGCTCAACAGAACCTAATGACTCTGGTATGGATTGTCAAATTTTTTTTTAAAGAATATGCATATTAATATGAGGAAGGTTTGATCGGATATGATTTTAGTTATATGTGGATTGGAAGCAATCAGTTAATTATGGAATCAGATGGTTATATGTCATTAAATATGGTATTTTATAAATAAAATTATATAAGATGAACTGACACAGATTCTCAGGCATGGGTGGTATGATGACTGTATGGATTATATCCGCAATACTGTTGGTAACGCTCGTTCTTTTGATAACGGAAAGAATACCGGTGGATTTGACCGCCATTGGTATTATGGTGGCGCTGGTTCTGTTCGGCATTCTTACCCCCAAAGAGGCAGTTATGGGCCTGGCGCACCCGGCAGTGGTCACTGTCGGTGCGATGTTTGTGATCAGCAAAGGAATGATGCGCACTGGCGCGGTGGAATTTATCGGCCGGCATGTTATCCGGTTTTCCCAAGGGAACCGTTACCTGGCGCTGATTATTATCTTGCTGACCGTGGGGGTTGCCTCCGCATTTATTAATAACACACCGGTGGTGATTCTGTTTATTCCGGTAGTTATGGCCATGTGTTGTGAATTCAGCCTCAGTCCTTCGCAATTCCTGATTCCCGTATCCTATGCCTCCATTCTTGCCGGTACATGCACACTAATTGGTACATCGACGAATATCATCATCAGCGATCTCAGTGCCGTGTCCGGCTATGGCGCCATCTCTATGTTCGAG
>JAQIBZ010000196.1 GCA_027858815.1 Desulfobacteraceae bacterium | reverse complement strand
GATGAAGGGCGACAGGGAGAAAATCCTTGAGGCAGGCTGTGACGACTATTTACCCAAACCGATTGATCCTGAAGAGTTGCTGAAAAAGATTGGGTTATTAGGTACTGGGGATTAGGTATTGGGGATTGGGTATTGGGTATTGGGTATTGGGTATTGGGTATTGGGTATTGGGGATTAGGGATTGTGTACTAGGGATTGGGTATTGGGGATTGAGGATTGGGGACAATAATGGGCTGCATGAATTGTTTTCAAGAATATTGACAACGTACACCGTTTGTACCACATTAAATTCATAAAATGGAGGTGCATTATGAGCAAAACAGCAACGATACGGGCCAGGGTCGAGCCCGCGCTTAAAAACAAAGCTGAGAATGTTTTCAGCAAATTAGGCTTAACGACAACCCAGGCAATTACGTTATTTTATAAACAGGTGGAATTACGAAATGGTTTACCCTTTGAAATTGCCATTCCGAATGAAACCACACATCGAACATTTGAGAATACCGATGCCGGTCGCGACCTGGTTATTTGTGAAAACATCGACGATATGTTCAGCAAGCTTGATATCTGATGCTTACACCCGTATACACGCACCAGTTTGATAAAGACATAAAACGGCTGCAGAAGCGCGCCAAGAACCTCGAAAAGCTGAAAATAATCATTCGTTCCCTGGTTGCGGAAGAATCCATGGACCCTATTAACCGTGATCACAAACTCATCGGTAATTGGAAGGGACGCAGGGAGTGCCACATTGAATCAGATTGGCTTCTAATTTACAAAATAAAAGGGAACCGAATCATATTCGAACGTACGGGAACCCATTCTGATCTCTTTCGGAAGTAAGCGAAAGGCAAAAGACAGGGATTGGAAACTTGAAACTTGAAACTAAGGACTCGGGTTCGTAAATTCGGTGACGTATTCAATCTAACATTTACCGGGCGGGGATAAACCCCGCCCCTACGGAAAATGGGCCTTGATCATCGTTTCGGCCACTGTACGATGACTACTCTCTTGTCGAAGGGCCGTAGCGGATGGCTTTAGCCTTCCATTCTTAATGGAGGCCTAAAGGCACTCCGCTACATATGGCCGAAACGATGATCAAGGCCGGAAAATGCTTTAAATCCTATGTAGGGGAGGGCTTTATGCCCTCCCGGATAGCTTCCGGTATTCGTAACTGTATTTATGAATTCGTGTGCTAAGGACGAGCCGTGAAAGAAATCTACGAAATGAATGCATTTATTAAAAGCACAAAATAAACATTACCTTGCATCATTGTCCGGCTTGCAGTTTCCAGTTTCCAATTTCCAGCCATGACCAAAGGGAGTGAGATATGACCAAAATATTAGCCATTGACGACAAACCGGATAACCTGACCGCCCTGTCCGCCATATTGAAAAATTACATTCCGGACTGCACGGTGATAACCGCTCAATCAGGACCTGAAGGGATTGAAAAAGCCATCACCGAATTGCCGGATACGATCCTGATGGATATTAAAATGCCAGGGATGGACGGATACGAAGCCTGCAAAAAAATCAAAGCAAATGAGGCCACGCGCCACATCCCCATTGCCATGATTACCGCCATCAGGACTGAATCTGTCGACATTTCCCGGGGCCTTGATATCGGGGCAGATGCTTTTTTGGCCAAACCCATCGACGAGACCGTTCTGGTGGCACAGGTTAATACATTATTACGTATTAAAAAGGCTGAGGACAAACTCCGGGGTCAAAGGGATCTGCTGGAAAAAATGGTCCGGGAACGGACCGATGCGCTGGCGGAGAGTGAAGCAAAATACCGATTGCTTGCAGACAGCACAATAGACTGCATCTGGCTGTTGAATATGGATTTGATCTTTACTTATATTAACCCGGCCGTATACGAAATGACGGGGTTTACAACCAAAGAATGGATCGGATCAAAACTCCAGGGACATTGTGACGAAAAAAATTTTAAAATAATGAACGGCATTGTTCTGGCGGACCAAGAAAGACTGCCTGACAATTCAGGATTTATATTTGAGGCGGTTATGTTGAAAAAAAGCAAAGATCCCTTTTATGTGGAAATAACCGGGAGAATGATTGTTGATGAAGATGGGCAACCTAAAGGTCTTCAAGGTGTGACCCGCGATATCACCGAACGTAAGCAGGCAGAGATAGCTCTGCGAGAGAGCGAAGAACGATTCCGTATGCTTTTTGAAAATGCGCCATTGGGCTATCATTCACTGGATGCGAATGGGGCCATTGTCGAAGTCAACGAAACGTGGTGCAAGTTGCTCGGATACACCAAGGAGGAAGTGGTCGGCAGAAATTTTTCAAACTTCATTCACCCGGATTTTGAGGAAGTTTTCAAGCAGAACTTTCCAAAATTTAAGAGCCTGGGATACACTCTGGGTGTCGAGTTTGAAATGATTAAGAAAGACGGTTCAGAGGCCATAGTCTCTTTTGACGGAAAAATCGGTTACAAGAAAGATGGCTCGTTCAAACAGACACACTGTGTTCTTAATGACTTGACCGAACGCAATCAGACGAAAAAGGAAAAGGAGAAGCTCACAGAGCAGCTTATCCAGGCCCAGAAGATGGAGGCCATCGGTACGCTGGCCGGGGGGATTGCCCATGATTTTAACAATATTCTGTCCTCGATACTCGGATTCACGGAACTTGCTTTAGACGATGCAAATAAAGAGCCCCTGCTGTATGATAATTTAACCGAGGTGCTCACCGCCGGAAACCGCGCCAAAGATCTGGTTCAACAGATCCTGGCCTTAAGTCGACATGACAGTCCGGAAATCAGGCCGATCCAAATCAATTCGATAGTTAACGAAGTCTTAAAAATGCTCCGGTCAACCATACCCTCATCCATTGAAATACAGGAGAATATCTGCAGCAACCAATTGGTGGTTCTTGCTGATCCCACACAGATTCATCAGGTAATTGTCAACTTGGCCACCAATGCCAAACATGCCATGTCCGATGCAATTGGTGTTCTTGCGGTCAATGTTGATATTGTCAGTATTGACGAAAGCACACAAGAGATAGATATGGCATGGGGAGATTACGCGCGAATCACGATAAGCGATACCGGGGCCGGAATCCCCAAAACCCATCTTGATAAAATATTTGAGCCGTATTTTACAACAAAGCCGGTAGGTGAAGGCACCGGACTGGGACTTTCCGTGGTTCATGGTATTATCAAATCCCATAAAGGAAATATTACCGTCAGCAGCGAACCGGGCATTGGAACCACGTTTAATGTATTCCTGCCCTTGGCCAAACAGCAATCAGCCGGATTACCGTCTCCGATCGCCGAACCCTTACCAACCGGCACGGAACGAATTCTTCTGGTGGATGATGAACTGCCGATTGTAAAAATGTCCCAACAAACGCTGGTCCGCTTGGGATACACGGTCACACCCCGCACCAGCAGTATTGAAGCACTGGAGGCGTTTCGATCATCGCCCGATGCGTTTGATCTGGTTATCACGGATATGAGCATGCCGTATATGACCGGTGAAAAGCTTGCTTCTGAGATTAAAAAAATTCGGCCGGATATGCCGGTGATTCTGTGTACCGGATTTTCCGAAAAGATAAATATCCAACCCGGTCCTGATTTTCAGATCAATGGGTTTCTGATGAAACCGGTGGTTAAGTCGAAATTAGCGAAAATCATCCGAAAGCTTTTGGATAAGACTCAATGATTTAAAATTAATTAGTCTATGCTTGACTTTTTTCAGTCCGGATAAAATCAAGAAACTATTTGCAGTAGTAGACTTGTCAGAAAAATTAATGGAGATAAATAATGGCTTCTATTCTTGTTATAGACGATGATGAACAGATTCGGAAATTGTTCCGTTCAGTGCTGGAGCGCGAAGGATATGAAGTAAAGGTTGCACCTGATGGAAAGCAGGGAATCTTGAAATACAGGGAAAATCCCGCGGACCTGATCATCATGGACATTATAATGCCTGAACAAGAAGGTTTAGAGGCAATCTTGGAGCTAAAGCGGGACTTTCACGAAGTAAAAATCATCGCTATTTCCGGCGGCGGTCAAATCCTGGCTGAAAATTATTTGATAATTGCGAAAAATATGGGAGCAATGCGGACGCTATCCAAGCCTGTTCAAAAGTCCGAGCTTTTAAAGACGGTTAATGAGCTCATCGGATGATTTGACTATTAACTCCTTACAACGAGGGAGGTACGACCGAAGCAATCTCCTTATCGACAGGGGATTACTTCGTCGTTCGTTCCTCACTTCTCGTAATGACGACGTCAAATAAGAGGTTTCCGTTCAGTGACTACCTAGCAGGCTCGCCGAAATCACCCGGCCGAAACAGGTTCGTTATCCTTCGGACTGGTCGTTCACCTCCTGCTGCTCTCCACCCTGCCTCACGACAATGCAGTTGCATTCGGTTACAGGCTGTGGCATTTTCCTGAAGAGGACTCTCACCTCTCTGATGGTTTGCGCTCACAGGCGCACTAGGGGAGGGCTTTATGCCCTCCCCTACATATGGCCGAAACGATGATCAAGGCCGTCAATTTGTAAGGAGATTAAACAAAATCCGAGTTAAAACAATTATAATTACTATATAAAGCAGTTGTTTTTTGCAAGCAG
>JAQIBZ010000084.1 GCA_027858815.1 Desulfobacteraceae bacterium | reverse complement strand
GATATGATCGTTTTAAGCGGATACCTGGTTATCAACCTGGTGGTAGGTTGGAATGTTCTGGATGCGGAACGTAATTCCGTTCCCCCGGCAAAATGGATAAAACCGCTTATTTATTTATCTGTTCCCTGGGCCATCAGTATTCATACGGTTACCGCGTTTCTTTACTGCGGTCTGCCCGGCAGAGGGTTCTGGCTGACAGCCGTTCTTGCCCCGCGATTTCTGGCATCAGCGTTTGCCGCCGGCCCGGCTTTTTTGATTTTATTATGTCTTCTTGTTCGCAAGGTCACAACATTTGACCCGGGCAAGGAACAGATTCAGACGCTGGCAAAAGTCGTTATATACGGTTCCTGTGCAAACATGTTTTTCTTTTTGTGCGAGGTGTTTGTTGCCATGTACAGCCAGATTCCGGAACATATGGATCATCTGCAGTACCTGTTTTTCGGTCTCCAGGGCCACGGTATTCTCGTTCCCTGGATGTGGACCGCCATGGCATTGATTGTCTCTGGAATTATATTGCTGCTGATACCGGCTGCCCGCAAAAATGAATCCGTTCTTGCGGTTGCCTGTGTTTTTACCTTTGTGGGTATCTGGATAGATAAAGGAATGGGCATGGTTGCCGGCGGATTTGTTCCCAACCCGCTGCATGAAGTCAATGAGTACTTTCCGACATTTCCGGAAGTTATGATTGGTATTGCGGTTTATGCCACCGGTTTTCTGGTATTGACAATGCTGTACAAGGTATTTGTCGGGGTTAAAGAAGAAGTGGCAGCATAAGCCTGCTTAAATAGATTTTAAAAAGGGACATTCCTTGAGAATGTCCCTTTTTAATTCTGTTTTTCGATAAAAGATATTTTAGGGGTTTTAATATATTTTTATTGACAAAATAGTGAAGAAAACTATAATCATTTGGTTTTTATAAAGCTTTTCATGGTGTTTTTTCATCATTGCTTGATAAAATAACTTTTTAGTTCTATAAAGAGTTGTTTTGGAGTTATTTTAAGTCGTTAAATGGAGGAAGTCATAATGTATGCTGTAGTTGCAGCTGGTGGAAAACAGTATAAAGTCGAAGAAGGTGATGTTTTACGGATTGAAAAGGTTGACGGCAACGTCGGTGATAGTCTTACCTTTGACAAGGTATTGCTGGTCGCAGACGGCGAAGCGCTGACCATTGGACAGCCGGTTGTTGAAAGTGCATCCGTAAATGCTCAAATCGTGGAGCAGGGCAAAAGCAAAAAAATTATTGTGTTTAAATACAAACGTCGTAAACGGTATCGCCGGACCCAGGGCCATCGTCAGCCTTACACGGCAGTGAAAATCGACAGTATCAGCGCATAAATTTAAGTTTCAAAAATATAAGGAGAGAAATCCATGGCACATAAAAAAGCCGGTGGTAGTTCAAAGAATGGTCGTGACAGTAATGCCCAACGTCGTGGCATAAAAATGTATGGCGGACAGACAACCCGCGCAGGAAATGTTTTGGTACGCCAGGTCGGAACCAGAATTCATCCGGGGAATAATGTCGGAATGGGTAAGGATTTTACACTGTTTTCTTTGGTAGACGGTGTGGTTACCTATGAACGGCTGGGGCGTTCCCGGAAAAAGGTCAGTGTTTATTCCGTTTGAAATTTATAGATGAAGCGTCAATTTTTGTCGGTGCCGGCGATGGTGGCCGTGGCTGCGTAAGCTTTCGACGGGAAAAGTTTATTCCCAAAGGGGGCCCTGACGGCGGCGATGGCGGTAAAGGTGGAGATGTTATAATTCTTACCACCACCCGTAGAAGAACGCTCTATCAGTTCCGTCATAAAAAGAATTTTAAAGCAAAAAACGGTGTCTATGGTCAGGGCGGGCAAAAGTCCGGTAAACAAGGCGAGGATCTGATCATAGAAGTGCCGCCGGGGACGCTGATCACCAATGCGGATACCGGTGAAACAATTATAGATTGCATTGCCGACGGTGAACCCTTTATTATTGCAAAGGGCGGACTTGGGGGCAAAGGAAACCGAAGATTTTCTTCATCCACCAATCGCTCCCCCCGTTACGCACAACCGGGCCTGCCCGGTGATTTTTTTAATTTAAAGCTTGATCTGAAACTTCTTGCCGATGTCGGCATTATCGGGTTTCCCAATGCCGGTAAATCCACCCTTATCAGCCGAATTTCCTCCGCTCGTCCCAAAATAGCCGACTATCCTTTTACCACGCTCACTCCCAACTTAGGTGTTGTTACACCGGATTGGGGAGAACCATTTGCAGTGGCAGATACTCCCGGATTGATTGAAGGAGCGCATGAAGGCACCGGGCTGGGCATCAAATTTTTACGGCATATTGAACGAAATCGGATTCTCCTTCACTTAATTGATTGTACTTCCATTTCCCCCGAGGAACCATTAAAATCATATAATGCGATCAATCATGAGCTTGCCGGTTTTAGTCAAACGCTTGTTGAAAAAAAGCAGGTGGTTGTGTTGAACAAAATGGATATGCCGGAAACGGATATATCGGCAGCCGCTTTTCGGGCCGCTGTCGGGAATATACCGGTATATGAAATTTCGGCGATTACCGGCAGTGGTGTAAAAAATCTGGTCAAAGAATTGAATAAAATAATCAATCCACCGGATACTGATGATAATGATTAACCGTCAATCCTATTTTAACGCCGCAAAGCGTATTGTGGTAAAAGTCGGCAGCAATGTCCTGACGGCTGAACAGGGGTTGAACCTTCCGGTAATTTATTCTCTGTCCAAACAGATCAGTCTACTTATGGAAAACGGGGTCGAGGTGATTCTGGTTTCATCCGGTGCAATGGCTTCGGGGCAAAAAAAGATCGGCTTGGCAAAACGACCGGATGGCATACCTGAGCGCCAGGCGATCGCCGCAGTCGGACAGACCGGGATGATGATGGAATATGAAAAAGCATTTGATGTTTATGATATCAAAGTCGCGCAGATTCTTTTGACCGGTGATGATTTAAATACCAGCCGTGACCGGTATTTAAATGCCCGAAATACTTTAAATACCCTGTTGTCCTGGAAGATCATTCCGATTATCAATGAAAACGACACCGTGGTGGTGGATGAGATTCGGTTCGGCGATAACGATAATCTGTCTGCGATGATCACGCTTTTGATGAATGCGGATCTTCTCATTAATTTGACGGATATCGACGGATTATATACCGGTGATCCAAGAAAACAAACGGATGTAGAGCTGATTTCAGAAGTTGAAACCATTGACGGCAGCATTGAAGCGGTTGCCGGTGATATACCGGGTTCTCTAGGGACCGGCGGGATGTTAAGTAAAGTCCGGGCGGCAGCGAAAGTCACCAATGCCGGAATCCCCATGGTTATTTCAAACGGCCGGGAAACAGATATCCTGAAGCCGATCATGTCCGGGGAAAAAATCGGTACGTTTTTTGTTCCGGCCAAAGAAAAACTCTCCAGCCGGAAATGCTGGATTGGCTATAACATCAAACCCAAAGGCGTTCTCCGTATTGATGACGGAGCGGCTAATGCCATATTAAATCAGGGCAAAAGTCTTCTTCCCGGAGGGATAATTGAAGTTGAAGGCGATTTCGGGATCGGAGATGCTGTTGATTTAAGCGGAGGCGCTCATTCGCGGATTGCCGTTGGTCTGGTCAATTACTCTTCTTCAGATATCAGAAAAATTATGGGGTGCAAAACCGATCAGATTCATGTGTGCCTGGGTGAAAAATCGTATGATGAGGTCGTTCATCGGGATAACCTGACGATATTAAATGAGTGTCGTTTATAATTAAAAAACATCGCCTTTGTCTCCAATGCGGCGTTTCCCCATTTTACGAAAAGCCCTCACAACCAGAAGGTTGCTCGATGTTTTACGTAAACCGGGCGCTTTGTCTTGAAACCAAATTCTTGTTTTTTAAAAAATCGAAAATTTCATGTTGGTCCTTTTCATTCCCTTTCTGTCAAAAAAATCAAACAATCCTGATAACCTTTCTTTTATTCAACGAATCCGTATTGTAATTAATCTGACATGGATTTTATTGATGGACGTCAGAGTTGCTTTGGTTTATCATTTTACTATAATAATGATAAATATAATTGATACATGATTTTCATTAAGTTATCCTGAACTTGGACATTAGCCGTTAATCGATAAATTTAAAGAGGATTTTTTGAAAGGCATCGGTCTTTTTGGCGGGACATTCAACCCATTGCATAACGGTCACCTGAAGGTGGCGCAGGATGTGAAAGCGGGGTTTAATCTTGAATCAATCTATTTTATTCCTTCATCGGTTCCGCCGCATAAAGGGACTGAAGGCCTGGCAGATGTTAAAGACCGCTTTCAGATAATACAAACAGCGATGGGCAAAGGATTTACTGCGTCTGATGTTGAAATTGATCGTCAGGGGCCTTCATACTCCATTGATACAGTCAGGTATTTTAAAGACAAACTTCCCGCATCAACGCTCTGCTATTTAATTGTGGGAATGGATGCGTTTTTAGAAATCGATACCTGGAGGTCTTTTAAAACGCTTTTTGATCTGATACCCATGATTGTCATGACACGTCCGGTAAAAGGGACTCAAATAACCACCCGTTTCATTGAAGAACTGGAAAAATATATTCATGCGCATGTGGATTCAGCGTATGACTTTGTAGAGCATAAATCCTGTTTTATTCATCCGGCAAAGCAGTCAGTGTATTTGTGCTATGTGACCCCGGTAGATATTTCATCTACCCAAATACGAAATTATGTCCGGCAGGGTGTTTCAATTAAACACATGGTTCCGGACGCAGTAGAAAAATATATTCATAAAAAAGGACTTTATTTATGACCCCCGACAAATTAGACCCAACGGTCGAAATAGATTCAACAGTCGAATTGGATTCAGCAAGAGAATTAGATCCATCCATGCAGTTTTTTATTAAAGCGGCGCTTGGTAGAAAAGCAAAGGATTTGTTAATTTTAGATGTCAGAAAACTGACATCGTTTACAGATGTTTTTTTAATCTGTTCCGGTCGCTCAAACCGGCAAGTGACCGCCATTGCGGAACACATTAAAGAGGATTTGAAAAAAAACAGTATCGCGCCCATCAGTATAGAAGGCTTAAAAGAAGGTCAATGGGTTTTGATGGATTACGGTCATATTTTGATTCATGTTTTTTTAGAACCGGTACGCGAGTTCTATGATCTGGAAGGGTTTTGGTCAAATGCTGAACGGATTTTGGTGGAAGATTATGTTGATATTTCTGAAATTGATGAAAACAGTGGAGCTGGTGAATCGTGATAAAAAATAACGGGCCTTGTGTCTTGATGATTTTGGACGGATGGGGAATTGCCGGACCCAATGATAACGGAAATGCCGTTGCCATGGCAAAAACCCCTTTTTTAGATCGTATGATAAGCGATTATCCCAATACCCGGCTGCAGTGTTCAGGTCCGGCTGTCGGCTTACCGGACGGCATCATGGGCAACTCCGAGGTCGGGCATCTGAATATCGGTGCCGGCCGGGTCGTAAATCAGGGGTTGCTGCGGATTAACATGGCAATACAGGACCGGTCCTTTTTTGAAAATGAAACGTTTGTTTCTGCCATGTCGAAAGTAAAGGGAAAAAAGTCTGCCCTGCATTTAATGGGGCTGGTGTCCGACGGCGGGGTTCACAGTCAGTTGACCCATCTTTTTGCGCTGATCGATATGGCGATTCAAAAAGGGATTTCGGATGTTTTTATTCATGTTATTTTAGACGGCAGAGACACCCCGCCGGACAGCGGCGTTAAGTACGTAACGTCTTTGCAGGCGTTTCTGGAAACAAAAGGAACCGGTCGGATCGCCAGTATCTGTGGGCGTTATTATGCCATGGATCGTGATACCCGTTGGGAGAGGACGGAACAGGCTTACCGGCTTTATACAAATGGGGACGGCATTAAAGAAAAAAATCCGGTTTCAGCGATTGAAAATGCATATGCAAAGGGTCAAACCGATGAGTTTGTCGAGCCTGTAGTGATAGTCAAAGAAAACGGAAATCCCGTAAAACTGGTGTCGGATAATGACGGGATCATTTTTTTTAATTTTCGACCGGATCGCGCCCGCCAGATCACCCGGGCGTTCATGGAACCTGGATTTAATCTTTTTATCAAAGAAAAATCCATAAATTTATGCGACTTTGTGTGCATGGCGCTTTATGATGAAGCTTATCTGCTGCCGGTGGCTTTTCCGCCGGTTCATTTGAAAAAAGTACTCGGTGAAGTGGTCAGCGAGCAGGGTTTGAATCAGCTGCGAATCGCTGAAACGGAAAAATATGCGCATGTGACATACTTTTTTAACGGTGGGCGAGAAAAGCCGTTTCCAAACGAAGACCGTCATCTGGTGCCGTCACCCCGGGAAGTGGCCACCTATGATCAGAAACCGGAAATGAGCGCCCTTGAAGTGGCTGAGAAAGCAGTTTTTTTTATTCAATCGAATAAATATCATATGATCGTGCTCAACTTTGCCAACCTGGATATGGTTGGCCATACAGGCATTATTGAAGCGGCTGTTAAGGCTTGTGAAACAGTGGATCAATGCGCGGAAAAAGTGGTCACGGCAGTCCTTGAAAAAAGGGGTACTGTTCTGGTAACCGCAGATCACGGCAATGCAGAAAAAATGAAGGATGAAAACAACCGGCCGTTTACGGCGCACACATTAAATCCGGTGCCCCTGGTGCTGGTGAGCGATAATTTTCCCGGGATTCATTTACGCGAAGGGGTGCTGGGAGATATCGCGCCAACCATTCTGGACATAATGAATATTAAAAAACCAGTGGAGATGACCGGAAAATCATTGATTGTAAAAGTTAATTCAGGAATTTAATATGGCAGAGAATGATAAAAATTATGGGATGTTGGTGGATTATATTACCGGTAAAACAATTCCTAATGTAGGGACCGAGGAAATCCGGCAGCGTGTGGAACAGTATCTTGTGGAGGAAAAAGGATATAACAAAGAAGATATTTGTGTGGACGCAGATATTGAGATCGATATTGACGGCAGTCGCTATGTCTCCCAGCTGGATCTGGTGATATCTGTTGAAAACAGTAATGTCATGGTGATCAAGTGTGCTGCCGGATCTCTGGAATCCCGGGAGCGGGAAGTGATTTCCGCATCACGGATTTTTGCATCGTCCCCGATTCCGTATGCTGTGGCTTCAGACAGCAAAACCGCAGTTATTTATGATTCAGCGAACGGGAAAAAAGTTGGGGAGGGGTTAAGCGAAATTCCGTCCCGTTTAGAAGCGATTGGTTTTTTGAAAGAATTTAAGCCAATGGCATTTTCCGATAAAAAGCTGGAAAAAGAAAAAATTATTTTTCGATCCTATGACAGCATGAATGTGAATGTTTGCCGGAAAATATCAATTTAAACTTTTAGAAAAAGTCTATTATGGACGCTTCAATTGTAAAAAAAATATGATTTTGATGTTCTGGCTGCCATGAATGCTGCGATTACCAGTGCGCGCTTGTATTCACCGGGCAGCACATTGATTGCTACGTCCAATCAGCGACTGTATCTTTTATCCTTGCAGCGATTTTCGAGAATGTCGATTCTGTGGCTTATGCGGAATCAGAAAGAAGTCTTCTCATCCAGAAGGACCCTCTTTCTGAGAAAAAACAAAAATGTCCTCAGGTGACCTCTTTTATTTCGCTGATGCTGGATCTTGGGATTCGTAGCTTATCCATCCTGTCCCATGATTCGGAAATCCGGACTGCGGCAAAAAGAGGCCCTGGCGAGTTTTAAAAAAAATAACTTTACCAATCTGTGTGAATTACGGTATAAATTTGATTTAAAACTTATCAAATCTATTGCAATTCGGGAAAATGGGTTTCAGCACAAGGGGCTGTTCCGTAAAAACAATTTAAGGAGGGGGCATGGGCGAAAACGACAAAGCCGAGCGGGAAGCACAGGTTGATCAGTGTATCAATCAGAAGGATACGGACGGCGCATGCAAGCTGCTTTTTGATTTAATCGTAGATTATGCCAAGGACAAGAATTTTGACAAAGCGGAAATGCTGCACGAAAAACTGTATGAAACAGATCCCATGGCGCTGACAGAGATCGTTCGTTCCGGTGAAATCATAGAAGAAGAAAAAAGTGACAGTGTAGACCGGGAACATCTTGAAATCTGGTCCATTCTCTACGATTCTCTGTCAACTTCCGAAAGGAATGCGCTGTATTATTCAATGAAATCAAAAATGTTTCAGGCTGGTGAACCCATCATGGAACAGGGGAAGTTAAACAATCGTTTATATTTTATCAATAAGGGTGAGGCGAAAGCGCTTTTTAATCAGGGCGGCAAAGAAAACCTGATTAAGCTTCTTAAAGTCGGCGATATTATTGGTCAGGAGCCCTTTTTTTCCGCCACCGTTTGTACGGTTTCGATGGTGCCGTTAAGTTCTGTAAAAGCGACATATCTTGAAATCGATGTATTGAAAAAGTGGAAAAATGATGTTCCTGCATTAGAATCAAAGCTTTATAGCTACTGCACAAAAAATGATATAGTAAAAAAAGAACTTGAAGGGAAAAGTATTGAACGCCGGTCGGATAATCGGGTCAATCTTTCCGGTTCTGTTGTATTCCAGCTTCTGGATAAAGCCGGAAAGTCGATGGGAAAGGGCTATAACGGTGATTTGTCCGACCTCTCGGCCGGGGGGATTTCATTTACTATTAAAAGCTCAAAAAAAGAAACTGTTCGAATGCTGCTCGGTCGCCGGTTGAAGATCAGTTTTAAACTGCCAATGAAGCATAATGCCTACCACAATATAGAACAGCTGATGACCGTTATTGCTGCCCAGCCCCAGGTTTTTGATGATTATTCCATTCATTTGAAGTTTGACACCAAATGGGCCCAGGGAATGATAGAAGATATTGATCCGTCACGGAAAGCAGTCAAGCTGGATGCACCGGATCAGGCATAAGGGCCGTGGAAAAAATAAAAATCCTACCCAAAGGGCCAGGCATTGGGTTAAGCCAGAGGGCATGATCTACTGAATTGATGATACCAATACTCCATTTTCATAATCTTAATCATCATCATAATCTTAATCTGTCTTTTGATACAGACTTTCGCCCAAAAAATTATGATTACGAGAAAGATTACGATTAAGAATTTAACCAAATCATCATTGGCGGGCAGAGCCAAATATCTCTGACCTGGCCCAAAGGACCAGGGAATTCCGGGGGAATTCCGGGGACAGTATATGTATTGACATATCTTACGGCTTTGGATATCTTATTTTCAAGGCACGAATGGCAAAAGTAGTGGCGGAAGGGATGCCCCACCATATCACGCAACGCGGGAACAGGCATCAACCGACCTTTT
>JAQIBZ010000004.1 GCA_027858815.1 Desulfobacteraceae bacterium | reverse complement strand
GGTTTTCGGGTCGTAGTTTTCAATCCACAGGTTGTCATCTTTCCAGGTAGCGTTTATGTGACGCTGACCTTCCGGTACCTGAATAGTCATCACGCCGCCATATCGTTTAACAAAAATCTGCTGGAAATGGAACGCGTAGGCACCCCAGGCAATTGCCAGAATGATAACGGATAGAGCAAGTCCGACTTTCCATTTTTTGGCTTTAATTCCGACACCAAAAAAAACTGCTGCGCTGAGGGCAAATGCAACAGCCCAGTATAGGTAGGTGATCATATTTGTTCCTTATTGTATTTTTTTTATTGTTTATGGTTGCCCGAATGGGAATGAATATCAAGCAGGTGTATATGATGGTTTTGTAGAAAATTCAAGTGTTCAGTTTTAAACAAATATATGGACACTATCGGGATGAAACTGTATTCTGTCCAATATTATGTTGGAAAGAAATCTTTTTATTCCCTTTTTTTAAAGGAATATATCTAACTAATGATTTTCATTAATAGCAAAAAAAATATTTGCTCTTTCCATGATCAAATATAACGGCATTAATCACCTGGCATTTGTAACTGCAGATATGGATATGACAATCCTTTTCTGGCGTGACCTTCTGGGCATGCGTCTGGTGGCTGGTATCGGTGACCAAAAATTTAAGCATTATTTTTTTGAATTGTCGGAAAAGGACATGGTGGCTTTTTTTGAATGGCCGGCCGTGCAAAAGGTCGATGAAAAGGATCACGGTGTTCCAGTAAAGGGACCTTTTGCCTTTGATCATGTGTCTTTTGGCGTTGAAACCAGTGAGGACCTCTGGAAGTTAAGAGACAGGATTGAAGCAGCCGGTTTCTGGGTTTCTGAGGTCATCGATCATGGATTTATCCATTCTGTTTACACATTTGATCCGAATAATATCCCTATTGAATTCAGTGTCGCGGTTGAAAACATAGATTTGAGAAAACATCCGCAAATGAAAGACAAAAATCCATCTTCACTAACGTTGGAAGGATCTGATCCTGTTTCCGGACACTGGCCGAAAGTCAGCAGTCCCACGCCCGTTCAGGAAAGAATGATTTATCCGGGTGAAGGGCTGGTGCTGTCTGAATTTGCAGATAAAAAATAATTCAAAATAATGTTTTTAAAAAGTTTACCCGGTTATCCATTTTAGTTAGTGGTTGAACGGAAAGTCTCAAAATTGCATTTTTTCTGTCATCGAGGGAGGTACGACCGAAGCAATCTCCTTATCGACAGGGGATTACTTTGTCGTTCGTTCCTCACTCCGCGTAATGACAACCAGGATTTTGAGGTTTTCGTTCAACCACTAATTAAAATGGGTGCTCGTAAAAAGTCAGATTCCGATGGCTAAGTTAAAAGTTCCATATGCAAGGCGT
Source organism: Desulfobacteraceae bacterium (assembly GCA_027858815.1). GTDB lineage: Bacteria > Desulfobacterota > Desulfobacteria > Desulfobacterales > Desulfosalsimonadaceae > SURF-3. Next base: position 4,460 of record JAQIBZ010000004.1, on the reverse strand, counting down.
AGTGATTTTTCAGACAAGAAATCATACATTTAGTATCTTGAGTGGCTGAAAAATTGCTACAACGCAGTAGATGGGACTTTTAACGACGCCATCAAGATTCAATAAAATCCTTGATAACATCAAAGTACTCTTTCCCCCCGAGCATCATCAGCGTATTATGATCCGCTCCATTGATAACATGTATTTTTTTCTTAACAGCCGGTGACCGGTCAAATAAATCGTTTCCATGCTGCAGAGGAATGATTTGATCATATTGGCCATGAATGATCAATGTGGGGCCGGCATATCGAGAAATCTTTTCCGCATTGGAGAACACCTGAGAATCCGTTATATTTAAGGTATCCGTGTTGATACCGAGTCGTTGAAGAAGGGGCAGGGTGTGGGCAAATCCGCTTTCAATGATCAGTCCGTCAATTTTATCCGGATATGAAGCTGCCAGTTCAATGGCAGAAGCGCTTCCCAGCGAACGCCCCATAATCCATAACGGGCCTTTGCGCTGATTATCCAGCTTCCAATTTAAAAAATAATTCAACACATCATGCGCATCACTGAACATGGAGGCAATGCCGGGCATCCCATTACTCCGACCGTACCCTCTGTAATCGACAACGATAAAATTTAATCCAAAATTCATATAAATGGAACCGATATCATCGTAATCTTCTGCAATTTCGCCATTGCCGTGAAAAAAAAGTACATGCGGCATGGCCGGGTCTGTTAAGTATAATCGGGTGCCGATACAGATTCCCTCACCCGTCTCTATTTTCTGGTTTAATGCAAATGCGGGTACGGCATGCCCGGATTCTTTACGCGGGTGAAATAAAAAATTTAATATTTCCGGCCGATCCAGATCTGAAAGTTTGGCTTTTTCAGACATCGTTCACCTCTCTATTATTAAAATTCTTTGTATATGCAGCAACCTCGTCCATCGCTCAACTTGTTTTAAAGATAAAAAAGCTTGAAATTTAAAGGTACTTCAGATAAAAATTTTTTTAAGTTATTTCATACCATTTCTTTGTTCATATTTCCACTATTTCACAAATATTAGGTAACATAGGTGTCAGGATATGCAGAAAAAAAATTCCAGAGTTCTCAATTCCTATAAAGGTTTTACACTGATCGAATTGATGGTTGTTATTGTTATTTTAAGTGTTTTAGCGGTCTGGGTAGCACCAAAAATCATGGGTCGACCGGATCAGGCCAAACAGGTAAAAGCCAGCGTCGATATAATGGGATATGAAACTGCGTTGAAATTGTATAAATTGGATAACGGTAGCTATCCCACAACAGAACAGGGTTTTGAAGCCCTAATATCAAAACCCGATTCCGGCAAATTAGCGAAAAACTGGCGGTCTGGCGGATATCTTGACAAAAGCAAGATTGCCAAAGATCCCTGGGGAAATGATTTCATATATCTCAGTCCAGGTGTTCATGGAGACTTTGATATTACATCCTATGGTGCTGATGGGGAACCTGGCGGCGAAGAATATAACAAGGATATTAATAGCTGGGAAATCGAATAATTAATTAATAAATATTGAATGATTTTAATAAAATGAGATTACGCAACAATCACGCCTTTACGTTAATTGAACTGATTGTTGTTATTGCGATGATCAGCATTATGCTTGCTTTTTCTCTTCCCCGCTTAGATGTTTCTTTTTTCTCAGATAATGAGCGTAAACTTTCAAGCTGGATTCTTATAAATGTTAAAGCGCTAAAGGATAAATCCGTCAGAGAGCAAACCCTTTTCGTTCTTAACATTGATCTTGATAATAATCAGATGTGGCCGTCTTCCGGTCTTGTGGCAGAAGCAATTGAAGAGACTGACGAAACAGTGGAAACCCCGAAAGAAAATGTGTATAAACTTCCTTCCGGGTATCGTTTGACGGATGTTGAGTTTATCAACGAAGATAAAACTACCAGCGGTATTGCAGAAATTCATTTTTACCGTAAAGGATACTCAGACAAAGCGCTGATACATATTGAAGATGATGATAACCTTCACTATTCATATCTGATTGAACCATTTCTTCCCCATGTTAAAATTATTGACGAATACATTGAATTTTAAAATTATGGGAAACGCGCCTGCCAAATCCGTCAGCGGATTTACGTTACTTGAAGTCATGATTTCGGTTGCCATTATTGCTATTGTTTTTGTCAGCATTCTCAGGCTTCAGGGACAGAGTATTTCAATGAACGAAACCATTCGATTTTACACAATTGCACCGCTTCTGGCGGACGAAAAAATTGCAGATATAAAATTAAATCCATCCAATTTTGAACTCTCTTCATCCGGTGATTTTGGTGATGATTATCCCGGATACACATGGAAAGTTCAGTCTGAGGAATTAAAAATTGATGTTATTGAAAGCCCGCAACTGACCCTGAAAAAAATTGATGTCTTTATCAGTTTAAATAATGATGAGTTAAAATTTTCACTCACTCATTATTTAAATGCGGATTCCGGAGCATATGATGGATAGATTCTGTTTGCCTGATGTCAGGGTGATTTTGTCCGGTAGAAAACCAGCGAATAATGCCGGTTTTACGCTGATGGAAATTCTGATTGCCATTTTTATATTCTCCATTGTGATGACAACTATTTTTGGCACTTTCAACGGCGTGATATCGCGAACAGAAGCCATTAAAAACGGCATGGGCGGGTTTGAAATGGCACGAACATGTCTGAACCGGATTTCAGCTGATCTCAACGCCATTTATATTGAGCAAAAACCATTGTATCATCCGCCGGACTTTGATGATCCTCCGGATCCTTACCGGCTGATCGGAAAAGAGACATTTGCCGGTAGTAAGAATTTCTCACAGCTGCGCTTTGCCTCAACAGATCATCTTTCAATGACGAAAAGTGTTGAAAACGGAATTGCTGAAATTGTCTATTATGTTGTTGAAGAGGGATATCCGGAATCTTCATTTGTTTTAAAACGATCTGATGTGGTTTATCCCTATGATGAAGACTATGCGTTTGAGGAAAAAGACAGCGACCCTGTGTTGTGTGAGGATATTGAAGAATTTTCTGTTATTTTTTTTGATGAAGATGAAAATGAATATGAAAAGTGGGATTCAGACTCTGATTATTTGAAATACGCAACACCTTATGCTCTTAAAATAAAATTAAAAATTACAAACAGCGACGGGGTTTATGCTTTTGAAACCAAAATTTCACTGTCGGTTTTCAGGAAAGCGTCTGAGTAGTTAAAGAATGATAAAACCACCATATCAAAATAACAGGGGTATTGCCCTGATCATCACGCTGACGGTTATTGCGCTGCTCATAACCGTTACCTTTGAACTCAACCGTCAGCTTCAGGCCTCAGTTGAAAATTCTGCAATTATGAAAGATCGCCTGGTGCTGTCCCACATGATTGCATCAGGCGTTGAAGTGGCTCAGGCAATCCTCATCAAGGACAAAGAGGGCTCTGAAACAGATACGGCACAGGAAGACTGGGCAAATCCTGAAAAGGTAGATGCCTATCTTGCGCAAATTCCATTTGATGATGGAAACATCGGGTTGTTCATCAGTGATGAGTTGGGCAGAATTCAGGTAAACGCACTGGTTAAATTTCCTGAAGCCAAAGAATTTAATCCGCCGCAGCAGGAACTCTGGCTCCGGTTTATGGTTCTGATTCTGGCTCAGCAGGAAAACATGGAAGAAGCGGCTGTCTTATTTGAGGAAGTAACGGAACCCAGTGCGATAATTAATCCCATCAAAGACTGGCTGGATTCGAACGACAATGATGCGATTAGCGGTTTAAACGGCGCAGAGAACGAATATTATCAGGATCTTGATCCGCCGTTTAAAACCAGAAACGGCCCGTTCCGGCACATTGAAGAACTGGTCAGAACCAAAGGCATCACACCGGAACTTTTTTATGCAGCAGATGAACTGTCCATGGGTATTTCAAATTATATTACCATCCATGGTGTATCCGACGTAAATGATAAATTTACCTATCCCGGCAAGATTAATATTAATACAGCGGATTTGCCGGTTATTGCGGCCCTGCTGCCCATTGGCCAGGAATTTTTAGCTTCGGAAATATTTAATTACCGAATTGAAACCGCCAACGGGCAGTTTCTCTATGATCTTACCAGTCCGACCTGGTATAAAGAGGTTCCGGGCTGTAGTGAAGTTGAAATTGATCCTGAAATTATTACCACGCAAAGTGATATTTTCCGCATTGAATGTTTTGCCGACCTGCGGGGCATCAGAAAAATTGCCACAGTCATTGTTCAAAGAGAAAAAAATAAAGAATCAGGGAAATGGTATTGTAAGATTCTTGAGTGGACATATGAATAAGATGAATTAAATATTTGGGTAAGCGTTCACAGGGCACCGCATCTGCTTTGTTCCCGGGCACTTGAAGTACGACGAGTACGTCTTCGTGCCCGGCGCCTCGCATCTGCGGCACCCTGTAAACGCTTACAGAACAACA
>JAQIBZ010000001.1 GCA_027858815.1 Desulfobacteraceae bacterium | reverse complement strand
AAAAATTCAATCATCTATTTAGAGCTGTTCTTTCGGGGGCCTTTGTATTGCTCGATCGATTTTAGAAGATGCGTCATCAGCAATTCACTATGGCGAGGAGTTTTTGTCTATTTATATGATCACCAGATTTATGGCCAAAGCAACAAAAACGGTTCCGACGATCCGGTTCATAATTTGCTGCCCTTTTGCTGATCGATTAAACCACTGACTTAAAAAGCCTGCCATCAGGGCAATGCTGCCGAAGACCAGCACGGTTGCCACAATAAAGATACCGCCAAAACTGATGAGCTGAAGGGTCAGTGAACCCCGGGCCGGGTCTGCAAACTGCGGCAGAAACGCCAGAAAGAAGATGGATACCTTGGGGTTTGTGACATTCATGATAATCCCCCGTCGATACAGTTTCAGATAACTGAGACGGTCTTTATTATTGGACTGTATGCGGGATGCCGATGAGCGGAATGCCTGCCAGGCCAGGTAAAGCAGGTAGCCGGCACCGCAAATTTTTAAAACAGTGAAGGCGATTGCAGACGTCTGGAAAATCACTGCGACCCCGAATGCCACTGCCAGGGTGTGAACGATTAGTCCGGTACAAAGGCCGCATGTCACGACAATTCCAGCCAGTTTCCCGGAAAGCGCAGACTGGGTGAGAACGAAAATATTATCCGGTCCCGGTGCCAGGGCAAGCAGAACTGATGCCAAAAAGAACGTGATCAGGACGTCAATGGGGATCATATATTTCTCCCCTTGTCCGGAGATACTCTGAAAAGCGCTTTTACCTTTTCAATAAATATATGAATATCATCTAAAATTATATACCCGCAGGGAATCAGCAGCAGGGTAATCCCGGTGGCAAACACTACGCCGAATCCTAAGCTGACGGCCATGGGAATTAAAAAACGCGCCTGGAGACTTTTTTCCAGCATCATGGGTGTCAACCCCCCAAAGGTGGTCAAAGAGGTCAGGATGATTGCCCGGAATCTTAGCATGCCGCCTTTGATCACTGCGTCATGGGCACTGTCGCCTTCCTTGCGCAGACGGTTGACCCGGTCAATCAGCACCAGGGAATCATTGACAACAACGCCTGAGAGCCCGACAATGCCGAACAGGCTGACAATGCTAATGTTAAATCCCATTATCAGGTGACCCCATACGGCACCGACAATGCCGAATGGAATGGCGGACATGACAATCAGCGGCTGGGAAAAAGATTTGAATGGCACGGCCAGAAGGGCGTATATGCAGAACAGGGCGATGATAAATCCCCGTTTTATGTCGGCTAAGGATTCTTGCTGTTCTTTGCCTTCTCCTTCGATGTTAAAGCGCAGGCCCGGATATTTATTCTTCAGTTCCGGTAAAAACCGGCTGACCAGGTTCTGGCGGATTTCATTGGCATTGGTCTGTTTTTCATCCACGTCCGCCGTGACTTTGATGACCCGCAGGCGCTGGGCCCGCTCTATGGAAGAATAGCCCCTTTTCATGTCGACGTCTGCCACTGTCCGGAACGGCACCTCTTCACCGGTTGCCGTGCGGATACGCATTTCTTCAACATTGCCTACGGATCTGCGCTCATTATCCGGAAACCGGACCAGCACTTTGACTTCATCCTTGTCTCTCTGAAACCGGATGGCCTCGGCACCGTAAAAACCGTGTCGTACCTGGCGGGCCAGATCGCTGAGTGTCAGCCCCAGGCTCTCGGCTTCGGGTTTTAATTTCAGCTGCATTTCCATTTTGCCGGACTGATAGCTGTCGCTGATATCAAAAACACCGGGGAATTTCCCCAGCTCGTCTTTCAGATCATCCGCTGCTGTCTGGAGCTGTTCATAGTCGTTTATGGACAAATGGATTTCGATGGCATTGCCGGCACTGTGGATTTCGCTGGAAAAAACCAGGGATTCCGTGTCAGCAATATGACCTACCCGTTCCCGCCAAAGGCGGTTGAGTTCTGTTGAACTGACATCCCGGATTTCCCCGTCCAGTAGCTGGATCCAGACCTGTGCCAGATGACTGCCGGAGCCGGAGGTGCCGTGGCGACCGAACTGGGCGCCGATCAGGTTGGCGTTGTATTCCATGAGCGGCTGTGCGTCTTCGGGTCTTTTTTTATCCTGCTCATTCATTATGTCTTTGCCGGACTGTTCAATCGTTTTTACCACCTCCCGGGTTCGTTCCAGAGGGGTGCCGGTGGGCATGGTGACCATGCATTGGAGAACATCCCCTTCTACTTTGGGGAAGAATGTGAATTTAATTTTACCGGATGACCAGACGCCAAGGGTCAGCATCAGCACGGCAATGCCGATGGCTACCGTAATATACCGCCAGCGGATGCAAATTTCTATTAGCCAAGCATAGGGCTTTTGAATTACCCAGCTCATGGCACGGGCCATGAGTTTCTCTTTTTTCCCTGAAGTCTGCACGGATAATGCTGCCTTACTTCTTGCCAGATGCGAGGGGAGAACAAAAAGGGATTCTACCAGTGAGCCGAAAAGAACAGCGATGACCACGATAGGAATATTACGCATGAATTTTCCCATCATGCCCCCGGCCATGAGGAGCGGCCAGAAAGCCACCATTGTGGTTAGAACGGAAAAAATGACCGGCCGTCCCACTTCGATGGCACCTTCAATAGCCGCATCTAAAGGCGAAAGCCCTTCCTCCTGTTTGCGGAATACATTTTCCCCCACGATAATGGCATCATCCACCACAATGCCCAGCACCATGATAAACGCAAATAACGAGATCATGTTTAAAGAGACGTCATTATACGGCAGGAGCATGAGTCCTGCGGCAAAACTGATGGGAATCCCCAGCGTCACCCAGAATGCCAGGCGCAGATTAAGAAAAAGACTCAGGATCAGGCTGACCAATAGCAGTCCCCAACACATGTTTCTGGTTAGCAGTTCTATGCGGCTTTTTAAAATTTTGGACATATCATTGTATGCCTCCACGTGAATGCCTTTGGGAAGCCCCGGTTTGATTTCTTCCATGTACTCTTTGACGGTAGACGCCACTTTTAAGGCATTCTGGTCTGCAACCCGATATACGTTAATAATCAGCGCCGGTTTTCCGTCAAACCCGGCATAGAGGTCCACATCGGCAAAGCCTTCTTTTAAATCGGCAATATCACCCAGGGTCACATTCGTGCCATTCGGATGGGTAATGATGGGGATATCATGATAATCTTTTGCATAATACCGGCGGCCTTTCGTCCGGATCAGCACCTCGCCGGTTCTGGTTTTAACGCTTCCCGCCGGGAGATCCAGGCTGTTGTTTTTAACGGCAGCGGCCACCATCCCTAAGGTCAAATCATACTTGCGTAATGTATTTTCAGGGATTTCAATATGAATTTCATTGTTTCGGGATGCCGCGATTTCGGCCAGGGTAATCCCCGGAAGATTGGTCAATTCATCTTTAATCGTTGTGGCGACATGTTTGATGCTGGCATCAGATGCATCTCCGTATACCGCAACACTGACCACCTGGGATTGACGGGTCAGTTCGCGGATCACCGGCTTTTCCGCTTCATCGGGCAGGGTGGTGATCCGGTCGACCTCTGCTTTGACTTCATCCAGCAGTTTTTTAATATCCCAGTCTTTCATGATTTCAATGGTGACCGAGCCGAATCCTTCACGGGCGATTGAATCGATGCGCTCAATGCCGGTGAGCCCCGCGATGTTTTCTTCAATACGGCGCACCACGCCTTCTTCAACTTCCTCCGGAGAGGCCCCGGGATAAGCGATGGAAATATTGATTTTGTCCAGGGTGGTTTCCGGGAAAACTTCCAGTTTGATGCTGAACCCGGTGATAATACCGGCAATGAGCAGGAAAAACATCAGCAGGTTGGCTGCCACATGATTGTCGGCAAACCAGGCGATGGCACCTTTCATTAGGATTTTCCTCCCTCATTTTCCACAATCCGAACCTTCATGCCGTCGCTCACCGCTTTAAGAGAGGAGATGACCACCATTTCATTGTCGGACAACCCGCCTTCAATGATAACACCTTCGTAATTGGAGCGGGCCACATCCACTTTTCTGAAATACAGGCGGTTTTTTTCGGGGTCGGCGACCCAGACGGTCTGATTCTCACGCATGGCTGTTCTGGGGATAACCGCTGCATGTTCAATGGTGCGTCCAAAAATATCAATTTCAACAAATTGTCCGGCAGCGAGCGGCGGGAGGACGACATAGGGTTTTTCCACCTGCACCACCACATTGTGCATTCGTGTCAATGCATTAATACGGCCTTCCGACCGGACCACCCGACCCTGCCATACGACTTTTTTCCCGGCCACCACTGCTTTTACCTCAGCTGCAGCGCCGTCAGGGCTGTCGGATGTAAAACCCGGCACATTAAACCAGAAAAGATCTTCATCTTCCAGGGGAATCACGATTTCCGCGGCATCTGTGGAGTGGAGGGTGGCCAGGACCTGGCCCGGGGATACATATTGTCCGATGTCAACGTTCTCGGAAACCACACGGCCGTTAAACGGTGCGGTCAGTCGGGTCCGTTCCAGGTTGAGCCGGGCTTCTTTAAGGTTGGAGTGTTCCGCCTCAAGCATTGCACGGGCTGCTGCTAGTTGCGGTTCTTTGATCACCAGCGGTGGCGGGTCTTGGTTTGAATTATGCTGTCTCCACTCATCGGTAGCCGCTGCCGACTCCTCCTGTGCCAGTTTATAAAGGCTTTCCGCTTCTTTTACGCGGGCTTGGGCCAGGGTGACAGAAATCTCATAATCCACAGACTCAATGGAAAGCAAAATGTCGTGTTTTTTGAAACGGCCGCCGTTGACCAGGCTTGAGGACATCTCAACCACTTTGCCCTTGACCTGGGACACGAGCTGTGTTTCCTGAACCGGTTTGGCAGATCCCTGACCGGTAATGACAACCTGCATCGGTGCTGTGTTCACGGTAACTGTCCGTACCATCGGCAGCGGAATTTCCGGTTGCTGCTTTTCAATTCCCTGTTTGCCGGCCTTTAATTTTGTAAAACCGACAAAACCAATGACGATAATAAGAATGGTGATGATTGCCTGGAAAATATTTTTTTGTACACGCGACATCGTTTTTCACCTGTCTGTTTTCAATTGGTTAGTTCCATATCCCATCCACCGCCAAGTGCTCTGCAAAGGCTGACATGATTGGATAATATTTCGTATTCCACTGCGATCAGCTGAAGTTCGGCATTGACCCGGACTTGTTGGGCGTCCAGGATTGTCAGATAATCCACCAGCCCCCTGCCATACCGGTCATTGGCCACATCAAGGGTGGCTGATGCCTCATCCCGGTATTCTAAAAGCCGGTTGCGGCGGTCTATTTTCTCCTTGCGGTTTAACAGAGCACCTTCGACTTCACCAAAGGCCAGCAGCACCGTTTTAGCGTAAGCGGTATGAGCCTGTTCATATCGGGCTTGGGCAGCCCGCTGGTTGGCAGCCAGTTTACCTGCATCAAATACGGACTGCATGCCGCCGGCCGCAATGCTCCAGAGTTCGCTTTGCGGGTCAAACAAGGAGTTGAGTTCATCACTGGCATATCCGAATGCGCCGGTGAGCTTAATTTGAGGAAACCGGGCAGCTTTGGCCACGCCGATTTGTGCGCATGCGGAGTGGAGGAAACCTTCTGCTGCGACAATATCGGGTCGACGCTTAATCAGGTCAGACGGCAATCCCGGCGGAATCTCCGGCGGCAGTCTGAAATAATCGACCGCCTGATCTTTTGCCGTCTTGTTTTTCGGGTACTGGCCCTGCAAAATTGCCAGTGACTGGTTCTGGATGCCGAGGGCAGCGGTCAGTGCCGGGAGCTGGGATTCCGCCTGTGCCAGAATCCGGCTGGCCTGGCGGACATCAAGAATGTTTGTCAGTCCCCGCCGGTATCTTCCTTCAACGATTTCAAGGCTTTTGCGATAGGCATCAACGCTTGTCTGGTTGACCTGAATCTGGCGTTCGATAGATTCGATGTTTAAATACAGGGTGACCGCTTCGGCGATCATGGTTTGAACAATCGTGCGCCGGTTTTCTTCGGCAGAAAGGAGTTGTGCTTTTGCCGCCTCGGTTGAACGGGCCAGACGGCCCCAGAGATCGAGCTCAAATGATGCCGGCAAAGACAGGTTGTAAACATCATAAATTCTTGTATTAACAGTACCGGTCAACGGGTTGACGCCGCCCTGGCTGGTGCGGCTGGCTTCAATGTTTAATCCTAACGTGGGATACCGGTCTGCCTGTGTTTGTATGAAAACAGACTGGATTTCTAATACACGGGCGGCTGCTTTTTGAATGTCTAAATTGTTTTTTACGACATTATTAACAACCTGGTTAATTTCCGGATCATCAAAAATCAGCCACCAGTTGTTCAGTTCCTGGAATTCGGCTGAATACTTGGGGGTATTTAAAAATATTCCTGTGGGGGAGATATCTAAATCCGGGCGTTCAAATTCCGGTCCCATCGTGCAGGCAGGCAAAAGGAGTCCTATAAATATTATAACAATATAATTATACAACGTTTTCAAACTATTCCCTCCCTGATACCACTGATGTCCCTTATTTCATTGATACTCGCAATACCATTGATGCCATCCATGCTAAATGACACAATGTGATCAATGATTCGGGATTTAAACTGGGTATCAAATTCCTGGTCCATTACTTTAGAAACCACCGGTTGTGCAAATCCAAAATAAAGGATCATACTGATGATGCTGAAAACCGATAAAGTCAATCTTTCCAAGTCAATGCCCTCTGGCAAAGATGGCTGGATCAATGCCCGGATATCCTGATGCAACGGCTGAATGACTTCGGAAACAACAATATCGACAGCCTCGGTCGGGTTTGCCAATTCCCGCTGCATCAGGGAAATCTGACAGTGTCTTTCTTCGTCTGTCATAGGGCCTTCAAGAAAAGCCGTGGCAATCGCCCGTACCATGTCTGAAGTATCCGGGTTATTTTTTTCAGACAGGAATTGTTGAAAAAATCTCCGGACACTCTGTGCCCGGGGAACCCATCGCTCCTTGAATACGGAAAGATAAAGGTTTAATTTATTCCCGAAATGATAATTGATTGCCGAAAGATTGCTGCCGGCCGCCGCAGTGATTTCCCGTACACTAACCGCTGCAAACCCTTTTTGAGCAAATAAATGCTCAGCTTGTATCAGTAAACGGTCTCTTGTGTTGTCCTGTGCCGTGTTTGTCAAATTAAAGCTCCGCTTTTTTGCTAAATTTTACCTTGTCTTGCCTTCGTTCATAACGTTTTTAAGGGAAGTGGAAAAAATTAATATACCGGAATTGCGCGGAATTTTTGGTCGTATTCAAGGCGTGTCAACAGGCGCATAACGTGTTATGTAACTGTTGGCGCAACAAAGAAGACGATCAAAAAGACAAGCACGTTTGGTATATTAATTTTTGGAAGTTCCCTAAGCAACCCACTATATGAATTTGAAAATGGTTTAAATATATTTCAAACGTTTGTATGAAACGATCGTTTGAATGTCAATGATTTTTTTAGCCACCTGACTTCATCTATACTACAGTCTTTATAGTCGAATGAGAAGTCCTGGCGATTGCATCTGAGGATCAATTTAAATGACAATTCGTGGTAAAAAGGTGACGAAAATTGTCAAAATAATTGCATAAAAATTAAAAAATGTAATTTGAAGAGCAATGATCAAAAAATGAATTTTAATGAAACTACTTACAGCCGTTTAATGGCGCTGAATTTAGGAGGGTCGTTCTTGAACTAAAAGAAATGTGGAACATAAATTGCAATAATATATAAAGCTTCTTTACAAGCAGAATTTTTTTAAATGAACTGCTGGAAAAGACCTCTGGCCGGCCGTTGGAAAGATAAAAAATTTATGTCTATACGGACAAAAATTGGCATTATTTTATTATGCGCAGTTATCTGCTTTAGTGTTGCGGAATACTGCGTCCAGCAATTTATTATCCTGCCGGGCTTTTTTTCCCTTGAGCGCGATGAAGCAGTCAAAGATACAGACCGGGTAGCTAAAGCAATAAACAATGAAATAGGCCATTTAAAATCTTTGTGCAAGGACTGGTCGGGATGGAATGACACCTATAATTTTGTGCAAAATGGCAATAGTCAATACATAGAATCAAATCTGGCTTTAAGTACGTTTACGAATAATAACCTGAATTTAATTTATATCTGTAATGCTGCCGGTCAGGTCGTCTGGGGAAAGATTTATGACATTGAGGCCGAAACAGAATTGGATTTAAGTTTGTTTCCCAAAGATGTTTTTCCATCCGGGCATCCTTTGTTAATAAAAGCTGACGGCCGGAATCAACCGGAAAAAGACATCAAAGGTTTATTGATTACAGAGGCGGGCCCGGCAATGGTGTCCGCCACCCCCATTTTGACAAGTAAGAATGAAGGCCCGCCCTGGGGCACAATGATTATGGGTCGTTTTTTAAATGCGGATATGGTCGGGAAAATCGGGGAACAAACCCAGGTTGAGTTTTCATTAACGCCATTTTCCGCTGAAGCCGCGCTTTTTAAACAAGAAAAAAAGGAAGAGGCTTCTTATGATGTCGAAATCGTAGATAAAGATCATTTAAATGTGCATTCAATCTTTATAGATATCAATGGAATCCCTGCTATCACTATTACTACAAATTTTCACAGAAATATTTCTCAAAAAGGCTATAATACAGTTAAAAATGGTATTTATTCAATACTGATTGCCGGTATGGGAATTTTGGTACTGATGATGCTAAGTCTCAAACAATCGATTCTTAATCCGATAGAAAAATTGGGCCATCACGTTTTTTTAATTCAAAAAACCGGGGATTTATCAAAAAGACTGATATCTTCGAACAATGATGAAATCGGGAAGCTTACCAGTGCATTTAATGATATGGTTTCCTGGATTCAGCAGAGTGCGGCTGATAAAAATCAGATCAATAAACAGCTGCGCAAAGATATTGATAAACGGAAACAGGCGGAAGCCGCCTTAGTGGAAAGTGAAAACCGTTTTCGAACCATGATCGAGCAGGCCGGTGATGCGGTCTTCTTACATGATGCAGACGGTAATTTCAGGGTCGTTAATCAGACTGCCTGTGAGCGGCTTGGGTATGAAAAAAGTATGCTGTTAAATTTATCCATTGATGATATTGACCCGGAAGCCGTTGTGCGAGGCGATAAGAAAAAGTTGATTCCAATGGTAAATCAAAACAAACCGGTTGTATTTGAAACACGTCATCAGCGAAGGGATGGTACGTTTATTCCGGTTGAAGTGAGCCTGGCACCTATAAAGTACTGCGGGGAGAGTTTAATTCTGTCCATTGTAAGGGATATGACGGAACGCAAATTAATGGATGATCAAATACTGCAATCCCATAAAATGGAAGCGATGACAACATTGACTGCCGGGATTGCCCATAATTTTAACAATATTCTTTCCGTTATTGTGGGCTGTACAGAGCTTGCTGTTGCAAGGCTGCCAGAGGATAATCAGGCGGTGAGGCTCTTAAAAAAAGTGGAAGATGCCAGTGCCCGGGCAAAAGATATCGTCTGGCAGCTGATTCGGTTCAGCCAGAAGCACGAGAACAGCACTTTGCCTGTCCGGCTGGTTTTGGTCGTTGATAATGAGATTCGGCGGATGGAATCTTCAATTTCTAATGAAGTCAAAATAATCCGTCAGTTGCCGGATGATTGTTATCCGTTTTTGGGAGATGCTGATCAGCTGGGGATAATGATGCAGAATCTGCTGTCAAATGCGGTGGAGTCAATCAATAATCAACGAGGTGTCATCGAAGTTCAGCTTGAAAATATCAATGACCCCAAAGCCGCAAATGGCAGGAACGGAAATTTAACAACCGGAAAATTAATTCAGCTGACCATCAGGGACAATGGTCAGGGAATTGATCCGGCGCATCTGGATAGGATTTTTGATCCGTATTTTACTACCAAGGATTTTTCTCATGGTGCGGGTATGGGGTTATCCGTTGTGCATGGGATTGTAATAAATAATGGCGGATTTATTACGGTTGACAGTAAGGTTGGCCGGGGGACTGAGATTCGGATTTTTTTCCCGGCAGCAGAAGGAGTCAATGAAACAGCAACTTAATCTGTTCAAGACCATATTTTGGTGAAATAATTCTTTGATGAAAAGAACGCTTTGGAGAGTGCTAAATCAGACGACCATCCCGGGGGCCGGGGCATCAGGCTTATAACCACATACAAATATAAACCTTATTCCTTTCCTTTGGCCACGGCCCCCCTTTTTTCTTTCATTACTTGATATTTCAACAGGCTATTGATATAAATCCATCAGTCCGAATTTCTCATTCTATGATTAAATTAAAACGGTTTGTATTTCCCATGTCAAAAATTCTTATTATCGGTGCCGGTGGTTTTATCGGCGCAACTTTGCGATATCTGGTCGGCGGTTATGTCCAGCATTTAACGAAAAGTATCGGGTTTCCCTATGGTACACTTTTTGTTAATATTTTCGGTTGTTTTATTATTGGTATGCTGTTCCACCTGTCAGATACGCATGGTGTTTTTTCTTCCCAGTCCCGTTCCTTGATATTCATAGGTATTTTAGGCAGTTTTACGACTTTTTCCACTTTCGGCAATGAAACCATGAATTTGTTTAGCGAAAGTGAAAATCTTTTGGCTTCGGCCAATATCGTGGCCCATATTGTTTTGGGACTCGGCGCTGTATGGCTGGGCCGGGTCAGCGGATATTTAATCTGGAGGTAATAATTGATGATTCCTGAGCAAGGATGTCTGCTGCGTATTTTTATCGGAGAGAAGGATAAATACAAAGGCAAATCCCTGTATGAATGGATTGTGGTAAAAGCCCGGGAAGAAGGGCTTGCCGGGGCGACCGTGGTGCGGGGAATGATGGGCTTCGGCGCCAACAGCCGGGTAATTCATACATTTAAAATCAGGCGATTGTCTGAAGATTTGCCGATTATTATTGAACTTATTGATACCCGTGAAAAGCTGGAGCGATTTTTGGAAATAATTGATGACAAGATTGATGCCGGCCTGGTGACCCTGGAAAAAGCTGAGGTCCGTTTTTATCGGAGTAAAAAAGAATGAAGGCTTTTAGTTTTTTACAATTGAATTCTGGCTGACAAACGGCTTAATTTAATGTTTAGTTCAGGGTGTAATATTTTTTATACATCCCTGCCACATCCGGGGTTCCCTATATTATTACCACCTAAGTCCATTTAAGGTAACATTTTTTTGTGAGTGTTCTGAGGCTTTATCTTCTCCCTCCATGATTCATTAGAAATAAAATCAAATAAAATCGAATATTTAAATTTGACTTTGGGGCGGGTACTTTTAATGTACTAGCTTTTGGCTAGTGTAATGCTCATATTCTTTTCGAAATGAGTATTTTTAAAAATGTGTCATAGTATTACCATCACAAAATAATTTTATCGTGATTATAATGTAAGTTGTTTATTTTAAATTAAATTTAAAATTATGGAACATAACAATTTAATAAATTAGGTGATGCAGATGTTTATGTTTAACAGTTCTTCAAAAGCGTTGGACCAAGTAAGAGTTCTTCCGGACAGCTGGATGCTGCCGGTCGGCGCTGATAAGATTGACGTTTCAGCAGAAGCTGCAGAATTCAGTTTTGAAGAACGGATGAAATATATACAACAATACGGAAGTCACTGTATGTCCTTTTCAACCCTGCAACCGGGAATGAAATTTTTTGATGTTTCGGGTAAAGGATTTATTGCCTATATGCAGAAATGGGGAAGCCAGATGGTTTTGTCTGATCCGATTTGCCATGAGGATGACCGTGCAGCTGTTATCGGTGCGTTTCTTGACAAATATCCCGGTAGCGCCTTTATCCAGATCACGGAACCTGTTGCCCGGTTAATTTATGAACGGTTTGGCTTTTATTCCACTCAATTCGGAGTTGAAACAATTATTGATCTTGAGAAATGGAGCCTATCCGGCAAAAAAAAGCAGGTGTTGCGTACTTCTTTGAACCAGGCAAAGAAAAAAGGGGTTGTCTTTAGGGAAAATCCCGAAGAAACAAGACATCATCAGCTTTCAGAAGAATGGATCGCCACCCGGAAGACCAAAAACAGAGAGATTGGTTTTTTGATCCGACCGATGGTGATGGACCATGAAGAGAATACCCGAAAGTTTTTTGCATACCAGGGCGATGAACTCATTGGATTTGTCTTTTTTGACCCTATATTCAAAGACGGTGAAATTATCAGTTATGTGCCGAATATTTCACGATTCAGTCACTCATTTCGCCAGGGCATTTTTTATTCTTTGATAACGCATGCCATTGAGACATTCAAAGCAGAAGGATTTAAAGAGGTGAACCTGGGACTGTCAGTTCTGGTAATGGATGATGAAGATGAGATGTTTGAGTCCAGGTTACTAAAAAATGTGGGACGCCTGGTTTTTAAATATGCTAATTTCCTATATAATTTTAAAGGAGTGGCGTTCACTAAATCAAGGTTCCGGGGAAAAACCAATAAGTTTTACGCGGCACATAAGTGGCATTTTCCGGCAGCAAAGCTCTTCACGTTGTTTAAAATATCACACATCTTGTGATACAGTACTTGAAAAAGTCGAAAACTAATTGAAAAATATACGGATTATTCACCTACTCCTATTGTGCAGAATCTTAACCCATCTTTTTGAGTAAAAAAAATAAACGTTATAATTACAGATTGTTACTTTTTTAAAATCTTCGTTATGGCACTACTTTTGTTTGTTTTCTTGATAGTTGTTTTGATCGTTCTGCCAGGCAGAGAGCATAACTCTAAAGCAGAATATATTTTCTGTTGTCGGGATTCAGGTCGTGTACTTTTTCTTATATGCACAACATTATCATTTCGGCACTGCATGGAAACGGTTACTCGATTTTGACCGGTGAGTTGTTTTCTCAAGTCAGACCAGCTGCTGTTTATGTCCTCCTTTTTCAATCGGTAACGGATACTGTGAACTAAATGGTAAGCCAAAACACTGATAAAAAGATGACCGGTCACCCGTTTTGTGATTTGGTGAAAAACCGGGCGCATCCCAAGCTC
>JAQIBZ010000614.1 GCA_027858815.1 Desulfobacteraceae bacterium | reverse complement strand
TCCCCTTGGTGCAGCTCGCCCAACGATACCCCAACGCCTTTACTGCTGTCCCGGAGGGGCTAACCCCGACCTTTGGGGCAAAATATCCAACCCGTTGACTTAACCGCTTTTTACCTTTTGCTGAATAAAAAGATTCAAAAGCCTGCTTTGCCGCTCTTTCTCCTCCCTGCTCAATCAATGAGCGTTTCAGACAAAAACGGCCCTCTTTCAGCTGCAAATCATCTTCTTGTCCGTTCACCAGCGCCAGGCGATAAGAGCGCCCCAAATAGAGAAAAGTTTCACCATTTACCCATTCACGGACAACCGCCGTGGCGTTCAAATCCCGCCATTGGGCCAAATTCCGATATATCCACATGCGTTTGCTTTCAACCACCGCATCCACCTGTTCAGACGTAAAGCCTTTAGGAGGACGCACAGCAACGACGCCATTTCGTTCAATCACAATATCCGTGGTTTTTCTGTCTGTGCCGGGCAACAGCTGGTAATCAATATCCTTTACTCGTCGTGCGTTCATTCTTTATTACCTTTTCTGGTTATCCACTTCAATTAAGTTGAGCCCTTTTTTAAGGTCGGCACGGTGGCTGACTCTACGGCGCTTGTCATAAAACTTCGTAGGGCAGGCCACCGTGCCTGCCAGTGATTACATCAATTTTGAAATTAAAATTCAACTTAACTAAAATGGATATGCAAATTACCTTTTTATCAATTCATCATGGCGATTTTTGGCCAGTTTCATTATTTCCACGGCTACCCGTTCCCGGTTTTCTTTAAGTTCATTGATGCCGGTCAGCATTAAAGCGGTTTTAATATGGCTGCGGGTTTTCTTCTGTTTATCGCCATTGGTCCAGAAATCAATACTTCCAATGCATTCTTGTAATGTATCAACAATCGCTTCCATCAAGTCCTTCATTTTTACTTTGGCTTTACCGGGGACCTTCCCATCTGCAAAAGCCTCACTGGCAATATGGGCGTAAAAAGTGGTGGCTTCCCTGCTCATACCATCCTCACCGGTTTTGCGCCCTTCTATCGCCTCTGTCCGCAATTTCTCCAACTCATCGGCCAGCAGATCCCATTGATCCTGATACTGGTCAATCAAATTCTCTACTTTTTCAGATAAACTTTTATAAAAAGCCGGGTCTTCATCATGATGGACCGTACAATGCTTGCGAATGGCATGTTCCATTTCACTGGCTTTGGCCTCAGGATTGCCGGCCGCGTGCTTGTGCAGATTTTCGATAAAATCATCGGCCAACAGCTCAATTGGAGGAACCATCGGATTAATCCCTAAGCTGATCAAATGGGCATTGATCAAGTCTTTTACTTTCTGCCCCGCATCGCCAAAACTCAAACTGGTATCTTTATAGCGCTCTTTGGCAACCCGCAAAATATACCCGAACCGTTTCGCCGGCACCCGGTATGAATGCGCTGCCTGGTGAGGCAGAATAATATCCATACTCATCAAGAATTTTTTCAAGTAAACGTCAAAGTCGGCCCGGATCTTTTCATCTTTCAACAAAGTCACCGCTGCATGCACCACCGCCGCATCGGCTTCCACATCCGGCAACCTGCCTTGCACAAATGCTTCCACATGATTCACTTTATTTGTAGCAAACAATTGCAGCAACCGCTGGTAACGTTCTTCCAGGATTGGCACCTCGGAGGTGATGCTTTTAAGACCGGCGGCCAGCTCCTGCTGTTCATCGGTGGCGGCATAAAGCGTTAACGCCTCGGTCAAATGATTGGCCAAACCGATATAATCCACCACATAGCCGCGTTTTTTGCCTTTGTTAATCCGATTGGTTCGGGCAATGGCCTGCAGCAGGGTGTGCTCTTTGATTTTTTTATCAATATACATGACCTGTTCAATGGGGGCATCAAAACCGGTCAGCAGCATATCACAGACGATTAAAAAGGCGATCCCGGTATATTCCTTATCCGGGTCATCCAGATTAAATGGCCTGCAAAAATTGTCAACCGCATTCCATTCTCTGGCTTGTCTGCGCGCCGTGGTAATATACGCTGCCTCATTGGTACCATCACCCGACACCACGACAGCAGCCTTCAAAAAGGCAAGTTTTCTTATCAGTCCCAAATCAGGCTGCGCGTCTGCTTTTGCCATTTCCAAACGCTCAAGCAAAGTGTCTTGAATAGCCGTTTGATATCGGTATGCTGCCAGCTTGGAATGGCAGACCACCTGCGCCTTAAAACCGTTGGGCAAAATATGGTTGATGTAATGATCCACCATGTCTGCGGCAATGGCCTTGATGCGTTGTTCCGCTTCCAGAATATCACCGGTTGCCCCGTATCGCTTTTTGATGGCCAGCAATTCTTCTTCACTGCGATCTTTGAACAGATCCTCAAAGGCGGTTTCAAAACCGTGTTTATCATTTAATGCGGCATCGGCGGTTTTTCCTTCATACAGGATCTGCAAGGTTGCCCCGTCATTCACGGCATCCATCAAGCGATACGTATCGATATACTCACCAAAGCGTTTGTGGGTTTTCTTTTCACCGTGGCGTTCGGTAATCAATGGGGTTCCGGTAAATGCAATGCGCACGGCATTGGGAAAGGCTTCAAAAATATTATCTCCCAGGTCGGAACTCTGGGTACGGTGCGCTTCATCGATCATTAATATAATGCGATCAGAATCATTCACCACGCCAAACGGTGTGCCCGAAGGCATGGCCTGATAGGTACCCAGTGCCTCGGCCACTTTCAAACTTAAAGTGACTTCACGCTGATGAAATTTATGGGCCATCACCATATTAATGTCAGAACTGTCCGGAGAGAGCTGCCGGCGCAGGTCACTAGTGGTTTCGATGATGTTGACCCGCCCCCCGATCAGGGTGGCGGTTTTGCTGAGTTGTTTTTCCAGATCAATGCGGTCGTTGACCAGCACAATTTTAAAATCGCTCAAGTCCTGCGATGCCCGCATCATGCGCGCCACAAAAACCATGGTCAGGGACTTGCCGGACCCCTGGGTGTGCCACACCACCCCGCTCTTTTGCGCCTGGGTTTTACCGTTGCGCAGGCGATCACATATTTTGCCGGTCGCTCGAAATTGCTGATACCGACACACCACCTTAATGCGCGGGCCGCTGTCGGTATCCATGAATACCGATGACGTCCGCAATATGCGCAGCAGGTTCTGTTTGTTCAACATACCGCTAATGAGTTGCTGTTGCTGGTTCAACCCGTCAGCGAGTCTATCATCATTTGGCCACTGTGTTTTCCAGGGAAAAAAGTGCTCGATGCCCGAAGTAATGGTGCCAAAGTCGGCTTCCAGTCCACAGGAACGAATCAGGAACAACGCAGGATGGAATAAGCGCGGTTCACCTTCTCTTAGGCCTTGCTGTCGGGTGGCCTTACGCTGATTCATATACCGCTGCAATTGTTCAAAAGCCTCGTTCATAGGGTTAGCGCAGGTGGGCCCCCCCTTTTTACACTCCACCACTGCTAGGGGGATGCCGTTTACAAAAAGGACAATATCCGGGATGATGAACTGCTTGACGCACCCCGGCGTATCAATACGCAACTGGTTTATGGTATGGAACTGATTGTTTTCCGGGTTGGCAAAATCAATGAGCTTTACCACCGGGTCCTGCTCGCCAGTGACCTCGTTGACATCCACCTGGGTCTTGAACAGCAGCTTTTGAATGGCCTCATTGGCCTCCAGCAGGGTAAGGTTGGGTTGTCTCAGGATTTGGTCGTACAAGTCGTGAAGTTGTTTTTCTGTGAGCCATTCTTCTCCGGCCGCAGTTGTATTAACAGCAGACACGGACCTGGCAAAAATATCGGGCAAAATCCATTGACGGAAAGTCTGACGCAGGCTCTTGCCCGGGTCCTGGGGGATGTCCGGTCCCTGATCAATGGCAGTCCAGCCTTGTGCTTCAAGCTGTTGCAAAAAAGGCTGTTCAACTTCTGTGTATTCAGACATGGGCGCTCACTCTCCAGCCGGGTCAGTTGATTTTTTCTTTCCGGGAAGATTCACTCTGGTTTTTTCCCCGCGCTTTTTTTCTTTGTTGTCTGTGTGATTCGGGTTTTATCTTCAATCTGCTTTACCATTTTATCAAAATCGCTTTGATGTTGATCATGTTCCAGGCGCCTTAACTTGCTGAATTTTTTATATTCGGCGTCAGCTAACGATTTTGCCTGCAAGGCCGTAATGTTTCCCGCCGTCTCCAAAATATTGAGACGGTTCACCTGTAAAAAATCATCCAGCCGAACAGCCCAATCCTTCATATACATGGGCTGCTGTCTTCTGGCCTGAAATTCCGCAAAATCCAGATATTGATTGACGATCAGATTAAGATCACCGATCTCCTGCTCCGTCAGATAATTTTTTGCGATGCCAACGTCGCCCTTCCGGACAATCGCCCCTTTCCATGCGGTCAGTCCCATATTGGGCTTATTGGCGTCAGCACGCTCGGAGATCAACTCTGCGGCAGTATGCCCATGGATGGCCCAGTGCATCTTATTTTGAACGATGGCAAAAAAAGTCTTTGTGATTTCGGAATCCGGGTCATAATCCATACTGGTCGCATAAATATCCGTGATTTTTTGGTAAAAACGTCGCTCGGAGGCCCTGATATCCCGTATGCGTTCAAGCAATTCATCAAAATAATCAATTTGCCCGGGATTTTTAAGACGTTCATCATCCATCACAAAACCTTTGATCAAATACTCTCTAAGGCGTTGTGTGGCCCAGATTCGAAACTGAGTGCCACGATGGGAGCGAACCCGATAACCCACAGATATAATGACGTCTAAATTATAAAAATCGATCAACCGCTCGACGTTTCGCTGGCCCTCTTTTTGAACTATCCGGAATTACCGGATAGTTGCCTCGGGAACCAACTCACCCTCGGAATAAATATTTTTGATATGCTCATTAATTGTCCTGACATTTTTCTGGAACAATTCAGCCATTAATTTCTGGGTGAGCCAGACAGTTTCATCGATCAACTGGACATCAATGCGCGTTTGTCCATCTTCACTTTGATAGATAAGGATATTTGATTGCGTTTCAGGAAGATTATCGGTCATGGTGTGATTTTCCCGTTTTTTTAATCGATTTGTTCGCGCTCAATACTCTAAAAGTAAATCCATTTTTGGGGTGCCAGCGTAAACTCGCATCAATGCCCGGTAATGGGACCAGCTAAGATTTGGATGAAAACCCTGGGAAACCGTCCCTCCCTCCGGGCGTTCTTTTTCCGGCAATGCTTCCAATTCGCTCCCCAATGGGGAGCCGATTGAAATATCCCGATTACACCGCATATTCTTTTCCGGGCAGCACTAGAATAATTTCCCGGCTGCCTTCCCTCTGAACTACCGAGAAATCCTCGGCAGTTGCCGATTCGTCTAATTCCCTGTCTTTGTATATGTTTTTAAGGTGCAACGAGACATTGTCGGGAAGCTTTTTTTTGAATGCTTGATTATGAGCCATGGGCTGTTTCCTCCGGGTCGATGAAGACCGGTACTTTGCCGGTAAGAAGGTCGTGCATGAGGCCGGATTTTTGAGTTATCAGCTTTTTCCTGTATAGTTCTTCAGTCAATAATTTTGCCTGTACTGTTTTTATTGATTTACCTATGAATACTTGCTCTTTTTCTGGTGGACGATAAGTCATTATATTTTTAATATCACCAACGTTTACATGAGGAGATGTTGTCGCTCCCAAGCCTTTTACAACTCTCCTGTAAAAATATGGTAAGTTCATGCTCCAAAGCAAGAAATTCTGATCTACTTCTTGACCAGGCCTGAGTAACATAACTCTTTGCCCCAAACAGACTTTGTCTTCCCCAACTGGCGAAGCAATACCTAACCGCTCGCCTTCCCGAGAATAAATAATATCACCTTGTTTGGGGGTTAGTCTTTGGATTCTTTTCAAATAATCAATTTTACTGACTCTATATGCTTGATCCAACAGAAGTTGACCAGGCACCATATCTGCTGTACGAATACAAGGAATACCGTTATCTTGATAAAAAGGTGTGGAATGAGGGCAATCCACCACCTGTAAGCATAAATCATTTACAGGGACACAATCCCACGCCTTAGGAACCCAACCAATGGGGGTTTCTTGATACAGTTCCGGGGCTTGTTCTCTGGGTGGGCGGAGTTTGCCGTCAGCGGAGAGACCACGGTTAAACAAATCGTGCATTAACCCTGATTTGATTTGCTGGTATTTGTGGATGAGGGCTTCGGTTTTTTCGATTGCTTGGTCTAAAATTTGTAATATTTTAGAGATTTTTTTTTGAACACTTACTTCCTTAGGTATATTAATTTTGATACATCTGAGTTCATTCTGATTTAATTTGGCTCTTGTGCCTCCTCTTATGAAGGGCAAAACATTTTTATGTTCTAAAGAGTAAAAAATAAAATCGAAATCATATCCCTCTTTGGGTCTTAAGATATGAGCATGATTGTTGACCCAAGATTTTCCAGTTATTTTGTAAGCAACAGATCGAGTTTCAAATTGATCAAAATAGCCCCCGTCCTCTGCCAGTAATATCAAAGGTTCATTAAAAATCCATCCATCAATAAAACCTTGTAATCCATTTGCACCATAGTACGGTGTATAGCCAGGTGCTCGGGAACGTTCTTCTTCATTAACTGGCACTCGCAGATGATCTAAAATGTCTGTGCATTCATCAAGGCTTGCTTGAATCCAATCACTCATACCCCAACTCCACCAAAAACGTTTTCAACTGATTTGACGCTGCATCCCGCTCAGCTTCAATCGTCTTTGCCGTTACTGCGTATTTACTCCACAAATTTTCAATGGCCTTGATGCAGGCCCGCTGGTCAGCCCGCAGATAAGCCTGATAGGTATTCATCAGCACCTGGCGCAACCGTTCCACAATCACAATCCGGGCCTCGTCATTCGAAATTTTCTCCCGCGCTTTTTCCACCAAATCATTGCGCGTGGTTTCATTGCTTTTCAGGGTGGCTCTCAGGGATTTGATTTCGTCTTCAAGCTCCTTGTGCCGGACGAGGCTTTGTTCAATGCTTTGAGCACGCTCCATAACCAGTGCACCTTGATCCACGACCTGGCGCAAGGCATCGGCATAATCGGATTGGTGATTGACTTGCTGCGCCAAATCGAGAATGCGCTCGCCATTTTTGAATTGCGGTTCTTTTTGGGTGAACCCTTCGGTGCAGTAATAGCCTTTTTTTGCGCCTTTGGGAAGCAAGCCGGCGCCATTGATTTCGGTGAAAATATTGGTTGCCAGCGCTTTCAGTTCTTTGAGGTGCGCTTTCCATTCACCATTTAACGTCTTCAGCTCATCCTTTTTAGCCTTCACTTCACTACCGGCCATGACACCGGTCTCTTCCGTGTCTTCAAAATCCTCTTCATCAGCCGCAGCAAACAGCGCCTGCAACTCGGCAATGCGGTTTTGTGCCTGGGCCATCTCTTCCAGCACTTCCGGAAATTGACTTTGCAGGATGTCTTCATCAGGGATCAGTTCCGGCCCCCAGCCGCTGGCAGCAATGGATTTAAAATCCGCTTTGAGCAGATTTACGTAGTTGGCAAAAGCACCCCGCACCTGAAAAGGCGTCAACAAATCCTGCCCCACCAGTACCTCGGCAATGCTCTTGAGCAGGCTTCGACGCATCAAATAGACATTGCCCGAGTTCTCGTGCTGATTTTCAGGATCCGGCGCCAGTGCTTCAACATTCGGCAGGTTATCGCGCCACCATGCCGCCGCTTGCTGCATAAATGCCTGATGA
>JAQIBZ010000587.1 GCA_027858815.1 Desulfobacteraceae bacterium | reverse complement strand
ATTATGCATTTACCATTGGCCAAAGTCCTTTTGGTAAAATTTATTTTGAAAGTATAAAGCGAAAATTGCGAAAAAGTGATGGGAATAGTCTTTTTATTATCTCTGTTGATCCATGGAGTATATCAAGCAAATCAAAAGACCCGAACGATATTACGCTGTTTCGTGAAAATGGCTTATGCCTTGATAATACAAAGATTGTCAATATGAAGCCGAATATAATTTATTTACTAAATAACGTAAAAGGTAGAAATATAGACTTTCTTAAAAATATAGATAAGAAAAAAACGTTGCTTTTAAAGCAAAATGGACGATTACAAGTTACAGTTGATATGGACGCTATTTCCGTCAAAAAAAGACTTAAGCGAAAAATAAGATCCTATAATAAAAAATTACGGGGTTACAGGTTTTCAGAAAAGCGTTTGGCGTATTTGAATACAACTATTGAATTTTTAAAAAATTATGGAAGCGTATACCTGATTCGGTTACCCATTCATCCGCAAATCTTTAAAATAGAGAATAGGTTAATGCCTGATTTTGAGCAGAAAATCCAGACAACAAAACTATTATCGGATGGATATTTAGATTTAACACCACGAAATGCAGAGTTTATGTATACAGATGGAAACCATTTGTACAAACAATCAGGCAGACAAGTTTCGAATATAATAGCACACTGGATAACAGAAACAAAAAAGAAAAAAGAAAATACCCCGACGACATTACATTGACCACTCATGAAATCGCATTCCCGACCATTCACGTAGTTGCATCATTTCGCTTTCGAAATATTTACGCAGGTAATCATAGTCATCTTCTTTGATCCATAATCGATCAGATAAGACTGTATTGCTATCCACCAAAGAGCCCCGCTTTTCATCGCAGGTATTGTAATGTTCAGCAAAATCAGAATGCCAAAACCTGTCGTCAACCTCAAGGAACTGAAATACAGTTCGCAACGTTTCAGCTCTTTTTAATTTAAGAGATTCAGCAGTTAACAGAAGAATTTTATCATCACCAAATAAAGTCCGGAAAGGTTTAAGCTGGTAATAATAGCTGGATGTGTAAACGTAATTGTTGTGCGTCTTTCGAATTGCCTGAGAAAAAGTCGTTTTCTTTTCCCGGCCGGCAGCAATATTGTGCAGAAAATGCGAACGAATCCGGTCGACCGGGTCTCTCATTAAATAAATCAATCGCGCACCTGGTGCGCAATCAGCCATTCGTTCCGCAACTCCGGGAAAAATATGCCGTTTTGAATAATTCGGAGCAACTTCACCACATTTCAGCCCCGGTTGTGAAAATAGCTTTTTGTACCAATCCAATCCTTTATGGAATTTGTTTTCTAAAAAAAAATCGGTTTCTTTAATCTGCGGCACACAAATTTCCGGATGCGCACTTAAATAATGATGCAGACTTGTGGTGCCGCATTTCATTGCACCTATTACAAAAAAAAATGGTTGCATAATCTAAATTCCGCTTTGTGATTACCAGTTTCCGGCCAGTGGCTTCCATCCCTTTTTGTCCGGACCAAAATCAAATCTGATATCCGTGGCACTATCGGAAAAATTGTTTTTCAGATAAAAGGTGCTGGTCGCATCCTTAAACAAGCCGACACCATCAGTTCCATTACCGTCCCAGTCACCACAAATAGACGTCCAGGACTGACCCGTAGGCCCGTAACGCAGGACGATATCCGTCCCGCTGCCTGTGTGCCCATTTTTTAGATAAAATTTACCTCTTTTCGATGAATACAAACCGATAGAATCCCTGCCGTCTCCGTCCCAGTCACCGGTAACGGGCTGCCAGTCGGAATCCTTCGGACCAAAACGGATGACATAATCCGCGTTACCACCGGAAAGAGAATCTTTCAGATAAAATTTACCATTCACCGCATCATACAATCCGATGCTGCAGTTTCCGTTTCCGTTCCAGTCACCGGTAATAGGCTGCCAGTCTCTGTTGTCAGGTCCGAAATCAAAGACTTTATCTGCATAGCCGCCGTCATGGGTATAGGTCATAAAAAACCGGGATTTTTTAGGATCAAAAAGGCCAACGGTTGACTGGCTGTTGCCGTTCCAGTCCCCCGCAAAGGGGGTCCATATGGAAGGCTTAGGACCGAATTGGAACTTTGTATCCGCATTTCCGCCAGTAGTTTCGTTTTTCAGGTAAAAAACGCTGGAATCCGGGTTGAACAATCCGATAGTATCCCCGGTATTTTTGTCGTTTACCGTTATCGTAACCGCATCCAGATCAAACGATGCAATGCCGCCTCCGTCTGCCGCGCCCAGTTTGATTATTACGTAAAAATTTCCCGTGGCTACGGTAAACCGCGCAGATCTTGATTCATAGGACCCGCTGTCCGAATACCATACAAAATCTTCGCACGTGGCGCTGGTTCCTTCTCTAAAACAAATTCCCATTTCCGTTCCAACATACATTGGTGTATTGGCATCTACACGGATCTTAAGAGCCACTTCAATACTGGCTCCCGGCAGTACAGTAAATTCCTTCTGAAGAGCCGTCCATTCAGCAGAATCAAAGGTTCCGGCAGCACGCAAGGCAACATTGCCTTCAAACGCACTGGTTATTTTGGAAAACTGTATGGTTTCAGATCCATACGCATTCCAGCCGACTGGGATATCACCATAATCCGTTGCAAAAAATTGCCCCTCAAATCCTTCATAAAAAATGATATTCTCATGGTTAAGAATTGTAATCGACTTTATCGCGTTTTCAGTTATACCGCCGGATGTGTAACTCGCTGTAACCATAACCAACTGGTCTTCTGTGACATCCACGGCAATCAGCACACCGGATTCATTGATGGACGCATAGGCGGAATTTTCGCTCCAGGACGGCGTCACAACACTTGTTGACCCATTGCTCCAGTTTGCGGTTGCTGTAAACGTTGCAGTGCTGTTTTCATCCACGGACGCCGGACCATTAATTGTCAAACCACTCAATGTTACCGCAGGAGTACCTGCCTGGGTGACAGTCACATTTTTCGGGCTGCCGGAGGCACCGGTGGCCGTAATCCGGATGGTGCCGGTGCGGGATGATGACGTGCTGTTGGGCGTAAAATTACAGGTAATAGTTCCTGTATTGCTGCCGCTGTTGCCGAAAGTAATAGAAAGCCAGCCGGTGCCGGACACCACTTGGGCGGACCAGGGCATGGTGCCGGCGCCTGTATTGGATACGCTGAACGTGGTGGTTCCGGATTCCTTGGCCACATTTCTGTTGGACGGTGTAACCGATAAGTTGCTTGTCAGGGCACAGATCCCTTCCACATAAGACACCGGCGCGGCGGGCGCGGCCCCGGACCAACCGTAATGGGAGGGGCTCATTCCTTGAATTTCTGAATCCGAAAGATTGTAATACGTGTACAGAATGCGGCCCGGTAAATCCGGCACCGGATCATTCCAGGTGACGTCCAGATGGTACCAGTGGCCGCATAAATAAATCATATTCCAGGCATGGTTCATGGCTTCACTGTTGATAATCCGCACCGGCACATCCACCTCCTGCAGCATTTTGCAGGTCAGCAGCGAATAGCCCTGGCATACGGTTTTCCCCAAAAAAAGGGCGGCCCAGGCGCTGTGTTCCTTGAGGGATTCATCATAGGCCACATTGGCCACCACCCAGTCATGAATTTTTTTTTCCTTTTCTTCATCATTCATTCCGGCGGTGATAATGGAACCCAGAATTGCATCCACCCGGGTCGCCACCTCCTGTTCCTGAGAAAACGTTGACAAATAGGTGACAGAATACGTTACCCCTACATCGCCATTGTATCCTGACCAGCTGTTATTGTAGGCCTGTATTGAAAAAGCCAGGTAATCGTCGTCAGCAACAGCAGCCTCTTTTGCCCGAGAAAGAATACCGCCCACTTCACTGAAACTGAAACCATAGACCATGTTAAAAGAAAAACTGGTAACACGCTGGCTGAATTTATCTTTCAACAGGGCAACCACCGCCTGTTCGGAATTACAGGTAGGGGTGGAAAACGTTCCTATGGTTTTTGTTTCTTCAGACGCAAAATCGTTTCTTTGGATTTGATCCTGCCATGCCGGATGAACCCAGGACGTTCCGCCGGTGGCGGCATACACCGCTCCATTCGACAGCACAACAATCAACAGCACAGCAATTCCAAAAAGATATTTTTTCATGTTTCCCCCTTTCGAATACACATTCAGCCCTGTATTTACGTTTACCGCTACAAACAGAGGCGGCAATCCATTGCTTTATTTTTATTGACAGGCACTTAACGTCATGGAAAAAGGCTGCGCCCATCCATGTTCCAAGGCCGTCAGTTGGCGCAGCTAATATCGTAATTCCGTAGCAGAAACTCCCTTTCAGAAGTTAGTAACAAAAATATATAACCATCGGGCCGTAAACCCTGTATACAAATTTATCATATTTAATAAGGCGAGACCTGAAAAACAAAAACCCCCCAATTTTCAATGGAGGGTTTTTGTTTTTATCAGTTTTCAAATGCTATAATTTACATTACCAGCTTCCGACCAAAGGCAACCACCCTTTATCATTCGGACCATAGTCGAATCTGATATCCGTGGAACTATCGGTAAGTTCATTGTTCAGAAAAAAGGTACTGGTCTTTCCTTCATACAAGCCGATGCCATCATTTCCATCACCATCCCAGTCTCCCGCGACCGGTACCCAGCCAGCGAAATCCGGTGGCCCGAAACGAACTATATGGTCCGCTTTTGTATTCCCATCTTCAACAACATCTTTCAGATAAAATCTGGCATTGCGCGGATTATACACCCCGATTCCATCTATCCCGTCCCCATCCCAGTCACCGACTATGGGCAGCCATCCTGAATCTTTCTTTCCAAAAGTAAATATGTAGTCCGCACGACCGTCAGCAAGGGAGTTTTTCAGGTAAAATCTACCCTTAACCGGATCATATAATCCAGCGCTGCACTCATCGTCACCATCCCAGTCGCCGACAATGGGTATCCAATCTCCCTTGCTGGGCTCAACTGCAAAGGAAACATCTGTATCGCTGTCATGGCCATAGTTCAAATAAAACCGGGTGTTTTCAGGATTAAAGAGTCCCGTTGTTGACTGGTTATTTCCGTTCCAGTCTCCTGCAAGCGGAATCCAGCCGGCATTTTCGTCGGGACCGAACCGGTATTTGAAATCCGAGAAACTGCCGACAGGCTCTTTTTTCATGTAAAAGAAAGCATTTTTCGGATTGTATAAGGCTATGAAATCTCCGGGATGTGGATCACAAGTATCACCATAGCCATCTCCGTCTCTGTCTTCCTGGCCGGGATTATAGATTAGCGGACAATTGTCAATATCATTATCAACGCCATCTTCATCGGCATCGACACTGCACGCGCTGTCACAATCATCATCATCACAATCGGTCCAGGAGTCCTGATCATTATCCTTTCCATCATCGCAAATTTCAGGAGCTATCGGACTGATGGAAGCATCAGTATCATCCCAGTCACCCTCATTTTCCGAATACCCGTCATCATCATCATCTACATCATCCGGATCTACATCGCCAAAATCAGCCGTACCGGCAACCACATTCGCTTCATAACCAACAGCAGCCAGAATTACAGGAAATGCATCCGGATCAGTTACTGGTTTACTCAGATCCGATCCGACCAGCAGATCAATGGTTTCTCCACCCGAGGCATAGCCGGCATCAGTATTATTAAGAGTTGTTGGAATTATTTCCAGCGTGTATTCACCGGCAGGTTCTCCTGTTTTCAAGGATACAATTAGTGTAAAAAGTACCGGATTATCCGTCTCTGATGCCGGCATGCACATTGCCGCAGCAATAAGCATTTTGGTTTGCGCCCCGTCAGGCACGGGATTTGTAATTATCGGCTGGCTTTGACCCGG
The DNA here is from genome assembly GCA_027858815.1 of Desulfobacteraceae bacterium. Lineage (GTDB taxonomy): Bacteria > Desulfobacterota > Desulfobacteria > Desulfobacterales > Desulfosalsimonadaceae > SURF-3. The sequence continues at coordinate 1,029 of JAQIBZ010000587.1, read as the reverse complement.
CGGTATTTCTATGGCAGCAATTTCTTCCGGGGTCAATCCACAGTCAGCAAACTGATTGAGAAATGTATCAAAAAACGTACTTGCCACTTCTACGTATAGCGAACTGTCGTAAACAAGTGTAAATGCAGCACCGGCAATTCCTTCCGGGTTATCGACGGTTACAGGAATCGTCAGTGTGTCGGTTGCTATACCGCTATCACTGCCAACAGTCAAAGAGACCGCATAAACCGGGGTCATTAACAACGCCAGCAATACAACAGCTGATATGATAGAATTTACGAAAATTTTCATTGTACTCTCCTTATTGGATATCTCTGATTGCCGGGTAATGAAACCCGACCTACGTAGAACAGGGGTATGAAAACCCGATCTGCCACGAGTAGGTCGGGATTCTTTCCCGGCGATTCTGGATGATCAGCCGAAATGATGATCAATGCAAAAAAAACACAAAAAAGTGCAAAGAAAAAAATTGACATTAACCGTATTTTTGATAATCTGAAATCGGATTATTAACATAATTATTATAAATAAATTTGCGTTTTCGTATGAAAAAATTAAAACACCATAAGCTCTTAGCCGCATTTTTGATCGTGGTATTTTTATGCACGGGGCTGACCTGTTTCATTACTGAAGATGCGGACAAGAACAGCAGAATCGATTTAAAAGATGCAGTTTTACATGCGCAGAAAAATCATTACGAAAGCCAAAGCATGAACGTGAACGGTGCCATGGAAGCCTGTATCAGTACCTTGGGAGTGGTTGCCGGCATTAAGTACCTTTCTACAGCATCAAGCGATGCAGAGGCTGTTTTCCTGAATTTATGTTTTTTAATTTCCCTAACGGATCAGAATCAATTCCTGGCACCCAGCAGAATGGTTCCTGATGCTTCATCTTTCTATTCATCCTTTGTCCCTGATCCTGACACCCATCCGCCTATATTTTCGTAAACATATTCCCATCAATTTTTGTCGGCAGGCCGGGTTCCAATACCCGGCGATTATACCATTTGTCGGGAAAGAATCCCGACCT
>JAQIBZ010000570.1 GCA_027858815.1 Desulfobacteraceae bacterium | reverse complement strand
GTGCCAATACTTTTTAAAGAATGGATTTTTAGTTTTAATAATCTTATCTCTTAAGTTTTTAATCCAAGAGTAGGAATCGGTACCGGGTCTTGAATTGTTATTTGTCTCTTGGTTCGGTTTCCTGCGGTTAAAAAAAAACAAAAAATCCTGACGACAATCCAGGCAATTGACCGTCAAAAAACCAATTTTAAATGACAGCAAGGGAAAGCTCGTTAATCTGACACACCGGTCGCCACTTTTTGCGACCATTCCGATGCTTTTAGACCGGCCTGCAGGGATCGTGACAGGCAGGGCGTTAAAATTGATCAGCGGCTACCTTGATTATTTGCCTTCGACCTTTCCTATAAACATACTGGCATCCACAATCTGAATGCCATGGTAATGTTTGATATTCCTCAAATGCGGGTCCCGAGAAACAATATAATCCGCTTTTCCTTCCAGAGCGCATGCCAAAAACTTATTGTCCGTGGGGTCATTCGTGATTCTGTCGGTTTTATACCGGTCTTTTGTTATAAGCGCCTTTCGGAATATCAGCTTAAAAAATCTTCTCAACGTTTCTTCTTTTGGATGAAAGCGGTCCTGTATCCTTGGATAATGAAATACCCGGTTGATTTCTTTGATGATGTCAATGGATGTGACCAGGATAAAATCCAGGTTAATCCAGTGGTTTTGGAGTTTTGCAGAAACCGAATCCCGGGAGAACATACCGCTGATAAACAGGTTGGTGTCAATGACCGCCTTGAGCTTATGCGCCACTGTTTTCTCCCGGTCGGCTGTCTTCTGCTCTGACGGCTTTTACTGCGTCATCGACAATATCGTCTATCTCATCATCAGAATAGTCTTTTGCCCCTTTCCGGAGTTCTGCTGCTATTTTGCGCATCTCTTGTGTCCATGCGGCATCAGAATATGATGGCATGACCTCTTCAATCCGGTGTTTGATAATCATGCTGTCGATCACGGTCATAATCGTGTCCTGGTCATGAGGGCTCAACCTGGAAACCATCTCAAACTGTTCCAGGAGTTTTTTATCCATGATTCTGTTTGCGGCAACGCCTTCGCCTTCATCAAAAAGAAGTTCATCAGCGGATACGGCAAGGGTTCTGGCGATATTTTTGATCACATCCAGCGTAGGGGATGAATTACCTTTTTCATAGCGCCGCATCTGGGCAATGCCAACGCCGATCATTTGGGCCATCTGCTGCTGGGTCAGACCTCTGGCAGTTCTTAATTTTGATAATTTTTCTGAAAACGGCATATGATTGTCTTCCATGTTAAGTTTGTTGGAGGTATTATAGCACGGGTTTTTGGAATTGCCGTTAATATGGGATTGCTCCATGCTCATACTTCTTGACAATTAATATCATAAATGATAGCCTAAGGTTCATATAAGATACTATGTGCTTTTTTGGGGATTTGACAATATTTATTATTGACAGCTTTCATACGGGAGCTTGCGGAGAAAAAAGCCACCAGCCCTTGACTTTGGGCGGTCCAGGCTGACGGCTTATAGAAGCATCAAAGGGAAATCCCTTTGAAACGGTTTCTCTTTTCTATCGCATCTCCTTGAAAAAATCGTGTCCCGGGCCTGTGAAATAAAGGATTTTGATATTGGGAACGCGCGTCAAGCCCGATGTTTATCTGTTCATCTCTTTTTGTATGGCATTTATCTGTCTGTATTTCGCCAGCAGATCAAACCACTGTTTTAATAAAACAGCCAGTTCCGGCTCATTGGATGTTTTTTCCCGCTGCATTTTAACTTTTAAGTCTGAAAAATCATCTAAAATATCTTCCCGTTCGGGGAATTTTTTCACCAGATGCTGATAGATTTCAATGGCCTTTTCAAAATGGCCCTGGTCTGCGTAAAGCTTTGCAAGGGTTTTGGTGTATCTTTGGGTTGGGTCGGTCATGGTTGATTCCCTTTTTGAGTGGTACCATCTTCTTTAAACTTAAACACAACCTCATTTTTTCCGATCATTTTAAGTTCCTGGCGGGCAATATTTTCTATAAACTCCGGATCTTCTTTTAACCGTTTGATTTCCCGATGCATTTCAATGTTTTTTTGCTGAAGTTTTTCATTTTTAGATTTTAACGTATTTAATTCCAGTTTCATGGCATTTAAATCCTGCACACCATTATCCCCGGTGAGAATCAATACCAGGTAGGTAATTAAAATCAGACCAACAAAAAACAATGCAATTTTTAAACGAGATGAATTCACAGGCAGTTGGCTTAACCTTTTTTTATAATTTTTATAATATCTATAAGTTCCCTGCTTTTTGCGATATAAGCGGTCAGTCCGTAAACGAATATTCCGAGAAAAATTCCGGCAAATACCACCCACAGCCGGGCAAAAACAGAAGATGCGCTTGCCGTCGCATTGACCCCGATAAACACCTGCAGGCTGATTCCCATAACTGATGAACATATCACAGATTTAGAAATAGATTCAATAATCTTTTTCCCTCCCAAAGCCCCCAGTTTATTTCTTAAGGCCAGTATCAGAAGGATGAAGTTCAGTATGGAAGAAAGGGATGCTGCAAGGGCTAAGCCGGCGTGCGCCAGGGGTTTCATAAGGGCAAGGCACAGCACCATATTGGCTAAAACGGATATTGCGGCTATTTTGACAGGCGTTTTTGTGTCCTGTAATGCATAGAAAGTGGGCACCACAATGCGGACTGCCGAAAAAGCCCAGAGTCCGAGACTGAAATACAGGAGTGCATCAGCTGTCAGTTTTGAACTGACGGGGTCAAACGCGCCTCTTTCAAACAGCAGGGCAACGATAGGGTGGCGCAATATAATCAGGCCGGTCATTGCCGGAATGGTAATAAAAAAAATAAGTTTTATGGCATAACTAAACGTGTCAGTCAATGCATGCATATCTTTAGATTCCGCCTGACGGGAAAGACTGGGGAGAATGGCAACTGACATGGAGATCGCAAATATGCCGAGGGGAAACTGCACCAGCCGGTCGGCGTAATAGAGGTAAGAAACACTTCCTTCAGGCAGAAAAGAGGCCAGCAGTGTGCTGACAAGCATATTAATCTGGTACACCGCAGCGCCGAAAACCGCCGGCAGCATCATGTGCCCGATACTTTTCAGGCCCGGATGATAAAAACCCGCCTTTTGCCAGAAATAGAAGCCTTTATGGACCAGAAACGGAAGCTGCAGCAGGAGCTGAAGTATGCCGCCGATAAGCACACCGATTGCCAGGCCGATAATCGGGTCAGACAAATGGGGCGAAATAAACAAAACAGCGGTGATAATCGAAAGGTTTAAAAAAACTGGTGCCAGTGCCGGTGCGGCAAAATGGCCGAGTACATTTAATATTCCCATACTCAGTGCGACCAGGCAGATAAAGAATATATACGGGAACATGATTTGGGTCAGGGTAACGGTTGTTGAAAATTGTGCTCCGGTAAAACCGGGAGCCATGATGCGAACGATTCCCGGTGCCGTGATAATGCCGATGAGGATTATAATGACCAGGATGACTGACAGCATACGAACGGCGGACCTTGCCATCTGAAAGGCTTCTTCTTTTCCATATTTTGAAATATGTTCGGAAAAGACAGGAATAAAGGCAACGGTTAATGACCCCTCGCCGAAAAGCCGGCGAAACAGATTCGGGAGTCTGAAAGCCACAAAAAAAGCATCAGACAGAAGACCGGCACCGAAAAACCATGCAATTACCATGTCCCTTATAAATCCGAGAATCCGGCTGGCCAGCGTAAAGATGCCTATAATGCCGGCGGCTTTTGTAAACTGTTTTTTTTCGTTGTGCATGGCGATTATTTAATCTATTCAATAAGTCTGTTTGGATAAAATTTTAAGCAACCTGAATTGACGGTTTTCAAGTTTGCTGTAGATACAAGGAAAATGGTGCCTCGCTATAGTGAACTATGCGAGGCACCATTTGACGCCGTAGATGCAGTGAAATCGAAAATCCGTCAAAGGGCTTTATATAAATTTCTTGACACGACCTGTTCAATCAGGTATCAATCCCATTTATATTTTTAAAAAAACCGTATAAAGGAGTTTGAACATTGGCAAACCATAAATCTGCAGTTAAACGAAATTTACAAAGTCAAAAACGGCGGTTGCGTAACCGTGCTGTTAAAACCCGTATTAAGGGAATTGTTAAGCAGATCGGTCTGCTTGGAAAAGACAGTGATGCAAGCACCGCCGCAGATGAGTTAAATTCAGCCAAATCAATCATTGATAAAGCGGCTAAAAAAGGTGTTCTTCATCCGCGAACGGCGGCCAGAAAAATATCCCGGCTGACAAAAAGCGTCACCCGCTCTATTGCATAGAAAAATTCGGTACTATCGCTTATAGCACATGAATTGATACCATTCCATTTATTATAAGGTGAAGAATTTAACCAATTCATTTGCGAACCACTATAGAAAAACGATCCAACCGGGTTTTTAAAAATTATCCGTTAAGCGATAATAAATCCGCTCGGCAACTCGACTTGAGAGTTTTGTCAAAGCGGATTTTTTATTTTTTTCGGTCTGCGCTTTGTCAGTGCTGACCGCATAGGTCTCATAGGCGGATATTGCGTTGTCAGCCCATAACAGTCCGCCTTTTGTTGCCGATAATTTCAGGGCAATGATTGCCTGAATCCGCCGTTCTGTTGATGTATTGGTGTTTGCATGGGAAATTGTCACCGATGTCACCGATTTTATCGTACCGGTTAAAGAGGCGTCCGCCGTTGCCTTTTCCGTTAGCTGTAGATTACCGAATCTTGTAAACTGGTATATCAGGTCATTGGCAATTTGGCTTTCAAACCCATTCTCATTGGTGCGGTTTTCAAAAATACCGATATTGAGTTTTTTAATGCCGCCGGGCAGTTCCCCGCCACCGGAAAATCGATACCCGCAAGCTGTGACAAGCAGAGATAGAACAAAGCATATTCCTTTTAAATAAAAGCGGGGCAATCTCTTTCCTTTTAATTTAAATAACAATATTCACCAGCTTTTTCTTAATAACAATGATTTTTTTAATGGGCCGGTCATCAATAAAGCGCCGGACGTTTTCATCTGCCAAAGCGGTTTCTTTGATCGTTTCATCATCTGCATTGGCATCAATATTAAATTTCCCCCTGAGCTTGCCGTTGACCTGAGCGATAACAAGGCAGGTATCAGAAATTAAGGCATCTTCACGAAATGAAGGCCATGGTGTGGATGCCAGGCTGCCGTTCTCATTACCCAGCGTTTCCCAAAGTTCTCCGGCAACATGCGGAATAATGGGGGACAGCAGAAGAATGACGGACTCCACAGCGGTTCTGATTACACCGGACCCGGCAGTGGTTTGGCTGGATGACTCAAGGTCTAAGCTGTACATCATGTTCACCAGTTCCATCACTGCACTGATGGCGGTGTTGAAATGAAACCGCTCTTCAATATCAGTGGAAACTTTTTTAATGGTCAAATGCGTTTTCTGGAAAAGTTTTTTCAGATCACCGTCCAGTTCATTGGCCGGCCCATCATAGGGCGTTGCGGTTTTGACAGTTTCTGTCATATCCTGAACCAGGCGCCATATGCGGTTTAAGAAACGAAAACTGCCGTCAACTCCCTGTTCATTCCATTCCAGATCTCTTTCCGGGGGGGCTGCAAACAGACAGAACAACCGGACCGTGTCCGCGCCGTATTTTTCAAGGAGGGTTTTGGGGTCAATCACATTTTTTTTGGATTTGGTCATTTTTTCCACACGCCCCACAATGACTTCTTTGCTGCATTTTGTGCAGAAATACGCATCTCCTTCAATCCTGGCTTCTTCGGGAAATAAAAATCCATGTTCCGGACAGGACAATGTCTCCTTGCACACCATGCCCTGGGTCAGCAGGCGAGTAAATGGTTCCTTGTAATTCACCATTCCCAGATCATGTAATACACGGGTAAAATATCTTGAATAAAGAAGATGCAGCACCGCATGTTCAACCCCGCCGATATACTGATCCACCGGCATCCAGTAATCGACCGCTGCTTTGTCGAACATGCCAGTGTCGCAGTGAGGACTGCAGTAGCGTTCAAAATACCAGGAGGATTCAACAAACGTATCCATGGTGTCGGTTTCCCGGCGGGCGGGTTTGCCGCATTCCGGGCACGTTGTATTATAAAACGACTCCAATCTGGTCAAGGGAGAACCGCCGCCTTCCAGCAGATCGACATTCTCAGGCAACACCACCGGAAGATCCTCTTCTGCCACCGGGACAATACCGCAGTGTTCACAATGAATCATGGGTACCGGTGTCCCCCAGAATCGCTGCCTGGAAATTCCCCAGTCGCGAAGCCGGTAATTAATCGACCGTTGCCCTAAGTTTTCTTTTTCTATAAAGTCAGCAATCTTTTCCTGGGCATTTTTGTTTGGAATCCCGTCAAACTGCATGGAATTGACCATAATGCCAGGTCCGGTGTAAGCCTCTGTTACAGCGATATCTGCAATGTCCAGATCTTCCGGTTTAATGACCACAATAATGTCTAAATTGTACTTTTTGGCAAACTCAAAATCCCGTTGATCGTGTGCCGGAACCGACATGACCGCCCCGGTGCCATATTCCATTAACGCAAAGTTTGCCGCATAAACAGGCATACTTCGATTGGTAAGCGGATTAATGCAAAAAGCGCCGGTGAAAACACCTTCTTTTTCATAATCTTCGATCGTTTGGCTGGAACGGTTTTCCAAAGACATCCGCTCCTGGAATTCAATAATTGCCTGTGCCTGGGATGTGTTTTTGGACAAACTTTCAACCATGGGATGTTCCGGTGCCAGGCACATGAAAGTGGCACCTAAAACAGTATCATGGCGGGTGGTAAAAACTTTGATAACGTGATCGGATGCTTCAACAGCAAAGTCAATCTCGGCACCAATGCTTTTCCCAATCCAGTTTTTCTGCATGGTGGTAACTTTATCCGGCCATCCCGGAAGCTGGTCGCAATGATCCAGCAAATCC
>JAQIBZ010000544.1 GCA_027858815.1 Desulfobacteraceae bacterium | reverse complement strand
GTTGCGCTTCATCCTTCGTTTCTTCATGGTACGCTAAGTACTAATTATCACTCAGGATTTGCGCGCCTCGAATTTGGAGCTTTTTTCTTTGCCATCGGAATCTGACTTTTTACGAGTTTGTTAAACTTTTTATATAAAAATTTATTGACGAATCAGACCCTCACTGGCAATCAGTAGTATATGATTGAATTTTTGAAAGATTTCGACGCTAACACAAGAGCAAAATAAATACAAGGGAGATAATATAGGACAACATCGAATTCCCTTGACAAGATATACGATTTAACATACTAGTTTTAAAAATAAAATTATATTATATTATAAACAAATACGTATAAATCTCAGTAATTTAGGAGTAAATCATGGCAGTACCAAAACATAAAGTTTCAAAATCAAGACGTGACAAACGACGGACACATCAAAAAACAGGCGCACCAAGCGTGGGTACCTGTCCGGAATGTGGCGAAGCCAAACTTCCCCATTTTGCATGCCCGGAATGCGGTGTCTATAGAGGCCGAAATATAACAGAGGCATCTGAATAATTATATCAAACCGTTTTAATTCCAGAAATTGGAATCAGAAAAAACTGATCTCCGACAGGTGATCTGCCTGCCATCGGCTTTCCGGATCCTTATTTCTTAACCGAATATTTTTTAAAATATGACCAGCGACATCAAACGAACAATTGTTGTAACCGGCGGTTCAAAAGGCATCGGACGAGCCATATGCAAGACATTTGCCGCTCCGGGCGTAACCATATATTTTAATTTCAATTCCCCGCAAACAACCGGTCAAGAGACCGAAGAAGAAATTTTTGAAGCCGGCGGTATTGCCAGGGGCATGCGGGTTGATGTCTCTTCGGAAGCGGAAGTCACCAACTTTTTTAATACCATTATTGATGATACCGGCAGAATTGATGTGTTGGTCAATAATGCGGGAATTGCAAAAGATGCCCTGCTGCTCCGCATGAAGGAACAAGATTGGGATGATGTGATCCGTGTCAATTTAAAAGGCACGTTTAACTGCACAAAAGCGGCTGCTAAAACGATGCTGAAACAACGGTATGGCCGTATCATCAATATCGCCTCAATTGCCGGTGTTGCGGGAAATCCCGGACAGGCAAACTATGCTGCTTCTAAAGCAGGCATCATCGGCCTGACAAAAACCGTGGCCAGAGAACTGGGATCCCGCGGAATTACGGCAAACGCAATTGCGCCCGGATTTATTCAAACGGATATGACCGCCGGTTTGTCGGAAAAAGCATTGTCGGATATTTTATCACAGATACCCTTAGGTCGTAACGGCACTCCGGAAGACATTGCCGGGGTTGCCCTTTTTTTAGCCTCAAAGAGTGCAGACTATATAACCGGCCAGGTTATTCACGTTAACGGTGGGATGTATATCTAAATTAATGGAGAAAGCGTTATGAAGATTGAAGAAAAAGTCAAAAAACTGATCGCGAAAAAACTGGATGTTGACATAAGCGACGTTGTCCCGGAAGCATCTCTGATTGATGATCTTGGGGCTGATTCTCTTGCAATTGTTGAATTAATCATGACCATGGAAGAAGAATTCGACATTGAAGTCCCGGATGAAGATGCTGAAAAATTAGCAACTGTCAAAGCGGCTGTTGCCTACATCATTGAAAAAGCTTAAAATCCGATTCATTCAATCTCAAAATAAAAACCGTCATCAGGGACAAACATTTTTATGAAAAACACAGCACCCATTGTTATTGGAAGCGACCATGCAGGGTATGCTTTAAAAGAACTCGTCAAGGATTACCTGATCGCTTTAAATCTTGAAGTTGAAGACTGCGGCACATTTAGCGAAGATTCCGTTGATTATACGGACTTCGGTATTGCCGTTGCAGGAAAAGTGTCTTCCGGTGATTTTAATCGCGGAATTCTGATTTGCGGAACCGGACTCGGCATGTCCATGGTGGCAAACCGTTTTAAATACGTGCGGGCAGCCCTGTGTAACGATATTTTCTCGGCAATGATGAGCCGGCAGCATAATGATTCCAACCTCCTTGTCTTAGGCGGCCGGGTTATTGGTGTGGAACTCGCAAAAGAAATCGTTCAGGTCTGGCTCAAAACACCTTTTGAAGGTGGCCGCCATAAAAGCCGGATTGATAAATTTGACACGATATAAAAAAAGACAACACCATTTAAAAAGCAATAGAGCTTACTGAAAAATATAGTTTCAGGAGAATAGAGATTTGGATGTTTCCGAAATTGAAAAGGTAGATCCGGAAATTGCAGACGCAATTTCCCGGGAATATAACCGACAGAAAAACACATTAGAACTGATTGCATCTGAAAATATCGTCGGCCCGGCAGTCATGGCTGCCCAGGCCAGCGTCATGACGAACAAATACGCCGAGGGATATCCGGGCAAGAGATATTACGGCGGCTGCGAGAACGTTGATATCGCTGAAACCAAAGCTATTGAACGGGCAAAAGCCCTGTTTGGCGCGGACTATGCCAATGTTCAGCCGCACTCCGGTTCCCAGGCCAATATGGCCGTTTATTTCGCACTGCTAAATCCCGGCGATACGATTTTCGGGATGGATCTGTCTCATGGCGGTCACTTAACCCATGGCGCAGCAGCCAGTTTTTCAGGCAAATTGTTTAACTTTATTCATTACGGCGTGGCTAAGGAAACCGGTACGATTGACTATGACCGGCTGGCCGAACTGGCAAAAGAGCATCGCCCAAAAATGATCGTAGCCGGTGCCAGCGCTTACCCGAGATTTATTGATTTCGAAGCATTTCGGGATATTGCCCGCTCGGTAGGCGCTTACCTGATGGTTGATATGGCCCACATTGCCGGCCTGGTTGCCGGCGGCGTGCATCCCTCACCGTTGCCATATGCGGACATCGTCACGTCCACCACGCACAAAACCTTAAGAGGTCCCCGCGGCGGACTCATCCTGGCCAATGAAGAATTGGGTAAAAAATTAAACAAGGAAATCTTTCCCGGTATTCAGGGCGGCCCGCTGATGCATGTTATTGCCGCAAAAGCCGTAGCATTCAAACTGGCTTTGGAGGATTCGTTTAAAGTATACCAGCGCCAGACAGTGAAAAACGCATCAACACTTGCCGGATATCTAATGGATAACGGCATTTCCCTGGTGTCCAACGGAACCGACAACCATATGATGCTGGTTGATTTAAGCAACCTGAATATCACGGGAAAAATTGCTGAACACAAACTTGAGCTCGCCGGCATCACCGTTAACAAAAACACTATTCCGTTTGATACGCAAAGTCCGTTTGTGACCAGTGGCATTCGGATTGGTACACCGGCTGTCACTACGCGGGGAATGAAAGAAAATGAGATGAAACAGATCGGCGGATTTATTGTGGATGTCTTAAAGCATTCGGATAATGACGAAACAATCCAACGGGTAAAAGAAAACGTCCATCAACTATGTGCCGATTTTCAACTTTTTCCGGCAACGGAATAAACCGGCAACAAACGGTTTTTGCAAAAACGGAGAGGAGCGTCATCCATGAGCGATGAACAACGTCCTGCCTGGGAAGAATATTTCATGGACATTGCCATTCTGGTGGCCAAACGCTCCACCTGTTTGAGACGGGCTGTCGGCGCACTGATCGTCAAGGACAAACGCATCCTGGCCACCGGTTATAATGGCGCACCTTCCGGCATCCGTCATTGCAAGGAAGTCGGCTGCCTCCGTGAAACCATGAACATCAAATCCGGCCAGCGTCATGAACTCTGCCGGGGCATTCATGCAGAACAAAATGCCATTATCCAGGCAGCATACCACGGTGCTCAGATCAAAGACGCGAGTTTATACTGTACCAATCTTCCCTGCTCTATTTGCACCAAAATGATTATCAACGCCGGTATTAAAAAAATATACTATCAGGATGGCTACGCAGATGAGCTCTCAAAAGACATGCTTGCAGAAGCAAAAATTGAGGTTATTCAACTCAAAAGATCCTAACAGTACATCACATTCACTCTTTATTGAGATGAAAAAGGATGGCAGAAAATGAAATGTCCCTATTGCCGCGAGAACAACAACAAAGTGATCGATTCCAGACTCAGCAAAGACGGTAATGCGATTCGGCGGCGCCGCGAATGCATATCCTGTGAACGGCGTTTTACCACCTATGAGCATATTGAAGACATTCCACTGATGATCATTAAAAAAGACAAGCGCCGGGAAGTCTTCAGCCGGGACAAGGTCCGTTCAGGTCTCCAGAAAGCCTGTGAAAAGCGGGAGATCAGCATGAATGTGATCGAAGCATACACTGAAGAATTGGAACGGGACCTGCGGGAATCAGAAGCCAAGGAAATTCCATCCACCATTATCGGAGAAAAAATGATGGCAATCCTGCACAGCCTTGACAAAGTCGCTTATGTGCGCTTTGCTTCGGTTTATCGGGATTTCAAAGATGTTACTGATTTTGAAAATGAACTTAAAACATTGAAATAATAAGCACTGCGTTTTCAAGTTAATTTATTTATTGATTTATTTAATTACTTAAAAAATAATTAAGAATTTACTTAAATGGTTTCGCAGATTATATTTGCGAAACCATTATATTTTTGTAATCGTTCACAGGGTACCGCACCTGCTTTGTTCCCGGGTACTTGAAGTACGACGGGTACGTCTTCGTACCCGGCGCCTCGCATCTGCGGCACCCTGTAAACGATTACAGATCAGTGGTTTACTAAAAACTGATAATTTCGAACCCGTGAACGGGTACATATTTTTTAACTCCATGTTTTAAAAGATACTGCATGATTGTATGGAAACTATGAACGACCGTCATTATATGCAAATTGCACTGGAACTGGCCGCCAGAGGAAAGGGATATACATCTCCCAACCCGATGGTCGGTGCGGTTGTGGTTAATGACGGACAGATTGTCGGTAAAGGCTGGCATGAGAAAGTCGGCGGCCCTCACGCAGAGGTCAACGCCATAGACAATGCAGGAGACCGGTCTGCGGGAAGCACGATTTACGTGACATTAGAACCCTGCAATCACCAGGGACGCACCCCGCCCTGTACTGAAAAAATACTTTCCGCCGGCATTAAACATGTTGTTATGGCTATGAAAGATCCGAATCCGAATGTAAGCGGCGGTGGTGCCGAGTTTTTAACCCAAAACGGTATCTCTGTAGAATCCGGAATCCTTGAGGCTGACGCACGGCGCTTAAATGAAAGTTTTATTAAATATACCAGCACTAAACGACCATTTGTCCTATTAAAATGCGCCGCCACATTAGACGGACGGATTGCCACCCGCACCGGTGATTCCAAATGGGTTACCGGCGAATCATCACGGAGATACGTTCATAAACTGCGCCATGAAATGGATGCGATCATGGTTGGCGTCAATACGGTAAAAGCCGATAATCCCAGCCTCACAACACGCTTAGGCGATAAAAAAGGGACGGACCCCATCCGGATTGTTTTAGATACAAAACTGTCGATTCCGGAAAATTCAAAAATATTGCAGATCCCATCTGGTTCTGATACGTTAATCATTACAGGTAATTCCGAACCATCGCAAAAACGTATCACCATTGAAAAATCAGGCGTTAAAGTCATTGATGCGGCACTCAAAAACGACCGGATTGATCTCGATGCCCTGATGAATCAATTGGGAAAAATGGGAATCACCAGTCTTTTGGTTGAAGGTGGTGCGCAGGTGGCTGCTTCCGCATTGCAGGCAAAGATTGTGGATAAAATTAATTTCTTTTATGCGCCCAAAATTTTAGGTGGAAACGACGGCATTCCCATGTGCAGCGGAACAGGTCCGGCGCTGATGGCCGACAGCATCCCGGTCAAAAACATGACTGTCCGGCAGTTTGGAAATGATATCATGATCGAAGGATATTTAAGCTGACATGTTTACAGGTATTATCGAAGGACTGGGAAAAATAAGCAATATCCGTTCAGCGGGTGAAGGCAAACGCTTTTCTATTGATGCGGGTTTTACCTTAGACGGCTCAAAAATCGGTGACAGCATTGCTGTCAACGGGGCCTGCCTGACCGCTGTTACAATCGCAAAGTCACGATTTGAAGTCGATGTATCACCAGAAACCGTTGATAAAACAACTTTAAAAAATATTAAAATCGGAGACCCGGTAAATATTGAACGGGCATTGCGATTGTCGGACCGATTAGACGGGCATCTGGTGTCCGGACATATTGACGGCACTGCCCGGATTACCCATAAAAACCGGCAGGCAAATGCCATCATCGTCGGATTCACTGTTGGGCAATCCATAGCCCGCTACTTGATCCCCAAGGGTTCGGTGGCAATCGACGGTATCAGCCTGACCATCAACACCTGTGATGAACATAATTTTGAAGTCAGCATTATACCGCATACCGCAGACATCACGACCATCGGTAGCCGGCATGTCGGCGATGCCGTTAACATTGAAACCGATATGCTCGGTAAATACGTGGAAAATTTTTTAACAACGCCTAATACTGCGGACAATAATGGAAACACAAAGAAACCGGTGAATATGGAATTTTTATTGAAAACCGGATTTATTTAAACCATATAAACAAAATACAAAGAATCAAATTCAAAGCATCGGATTCGCGATAAATATCTTACCCTATTTCCGGTGCTTGAAAATATTTAAGGAGAAAAATTTACCATGCCACATTTAAGCATAGAAGAAGCAATCAAAGATATCAAAGAAGGCAAGATGGTCATCCTGGTGGATGATGAGGATCGGGAAAACGAAGGTGATCTCACCATTGCAGCTGAAGCCGTAACACCGGAAATCATCAATTTTATGGCCACTCACGGCCGTGGGCTGATCTGCCTGTCATTAACAGCTGAAAAAGTTAAACAGCTCGACCTGCCGATGATGGTCAATGACAATACATCCCAGTTTAAAACCGGTTTCACCGTATCCATTGAAGCAAGACATGGTGTGACAACCGGTATTTCAGCAGCTGACCGGGCAACAACAATTCTGACCGCTATTGCCGATGATGCCAAACCGTCAGACATTGCGCGACCGGGTCATATTTTCCCTTTACGCGCCCGACGCGGCGGTGTCATTGTCCGCACCGGCCAGACGGAGGGCTCTGTTGATTTAGCCCGCCTGTCCGGACTTAAGCCCGCCGGTGTGATTTGTGAAGTAATGGATGATGACGGAACCATGGCCAGAATGCCGTCTCTGGAAAAATTTTCCGAAAAACACGGCATCGGCATCTGCACCATCGCAGATCTCATTGCATACCGGATGCGGACGGAATCTTTTGTTCACCGAGCCGTTGAAGCAACGATTCCGACCACCCATGCCGGGGACTTCAAAGTCATTGTATACGAAAACGATTTAGAAGATTTTCAGCATATTGCCCTGGTTAAAGGTGAAATTGATCCGGAAAAACCGATTCTTGTCCGGGTTCATTCGGAATGTCTGACCGGCGATATTTTCGGTTCTCTCAGATGCGACTGCGGTGAGCAGCTCGGCCGGGCCATGCAGATGATGGATGAAGAAGGAAACGGTGTCCTTCTTTATGTCCGCCAGGAAGGCCGCGGGATCGGTTTGGTCAATAAATTAAAAGCTTACAATCTTCAGGATCAGGGATATGATACGGTTGAAGCCAACGAAAAGCTCGGTTTCAAGGCGGACTTACGAGATTACGGTGTCGGTGCCCAGGTGCTGGCTGATCTTGGCGTCAAACAAATGCGCCTGATCACCAATAATCCCAAAAAAATCGTTGGCCTGGAAGGATATGGACTCAGCGTAGTTGAACAGGTTCCCATTCAGACGGAGCCGACAAATGAAAACCGGTGTTATCTTGAATGCAAACGTTTGAAGATGGGACATTATCTGAATGTTGATACAACCCCGTAACAAATAAAAAAAGGAAAACCTATGTCAAACATCATAGAAGGAAATCTGCTGGCCCAGGGAAAACGATTTGCACTCATCGTCGGCCGTTTCAATGATTTCATCTCAGAAAGACTGCTCAGCGGTGCCCTTGATGCATTAATCCGGAGCGGTGCCAAAGATGAAGATATTGATATCGTAAAAGTTCCCGGCGCATTTGAAATTCCGCTGGTTGCAAAAAAACTGGCCAAAAAAAATTACGATGCCATCATCTGCTTAGGGGCAGTCATCCGGGGAGCCACCCCCCATTTTGACTATGTCTGTGCCGAGGTATCAAAAGGTATTGCAACTGTCAGCATGGATGCAGAAATACCCGTCATTTTTGGCGTGATTACCACCGACAGTATTGAACAGGCCATTGAACGGGCCGGAACCAAATCCGGAAACAAAGGCTGGAGTTCTGCCGTTGCCGCCATCGAAATGGCCAACCTGATGGGCGCGATTGAGGGACACAAATAACAGTTATGGGAACTCGCCGCAAATCAAGGGAACTTGCCATGCAGGCACTCTTCTGCATGGATACGCTGAAAAATGAATCAGATGAATTACTGGAAGGCCTTTCCGGAATGCTGGAGCTGGCACCTGACATTAACAGGTTTTATATGACGCTGATCAAAGGTGTCATTGATAATAAATCCCAGATTGATAAACGCATTGAACAATTTTCCAGTAACTGGAAAATCAACCGCATGGGCTGTGTGGATCGGAATATTCTTCGGATTGCCGCATATGAAATTTTGTATTGCCATGATATACCACCTAAAGTGTCAATCAACGAGGCTGTAGATATCGGGAAATTGTACGGCACTGAAGAATCCGGATCGTTTATCAACGGAATTCTGGATGGCATTTATCAGCAGCAGGCCGCTAAAAACAAAAAAAATGAAAATTCGGATTAATCCGTAAAACCTCTAACCCCAGAAGGACAAGGAGTTAAACCTATGGAACAACGAAAAATCTTGTTAACGGAAGACGAGATGCCCCGTCAATGGTACAATATTCTTGCTGATATTAAAATGAATCCGCCGCTGGGCCCGGACGGCAATCCGATCACACCGGATCAGCTCGCCCCGGTTTTTCCGATGAACCTGATTGAACAGGAAGTCAGCACCGAACGCTGGATTGATATCCCGGAACCAGTTCTGGATGTCTTAAAAATATGGCGCCCTGCCCCGCTTGTTCGGGCAATTAATCTGGAAAAAGCGCTGGGCACCCCTGCCAAAATATATTTTAAAAATGAAAGTTTAAGCCCCGCCGGAAGCCATAAACCAAACACTGCGGTAGCCCAGGCTTATTACAATAAAGAATTCGGTATCAAAAAAATCACCACGGAAACCGGCGCCGGCCAGTGGGGCAGTGCATTATCATTTGCATGCGCCCAGTTCGGCCTGGAGTGCAAAATATACATGGTCCGGATCAGCTTTGACCAGAAACCCTACCGGAAATCCATGATGGCCACCTGGGGCGGAAAATGCATCCCCAGTCCGAGCCCGAATACCAAAGCGGGCCGTGAAGCACTCGAACGGGATCCGAATATGCCGGGCAGCCTTGGCATTGCCATCAGTGAAGCCATTGAAGAAGCCGTATCCGATGAAAGCGGACAGACCCGTTACGCACTGGGCAGCGTTCTGAATCACGTGATGCTGCACCAGACGATTATCGGCCTGGAAGCCAAAAAACAAATGGAAATCATCGGGGAATATCCGGATATTATTATCGGCTGTGCCGGCGGCGGAAGCAATTTTGCCGGTCTGGCCTTCCCGTTTGTACGAGATAAAATCAACGGCAAACACATTGAAATATATCCGGTGGAACCTGCCGGTTGCCCGACATTAACCAAAGCACCGTTTGTCTATGATCACGGCGATACCGCAAAATACACACCGCTGCTGCCCATGCACAGTTTGGGGCATACATTTATGCCGCCCCCGATTCATTCCGGTGGACTGAGATATCACGGTATGGCCCCCACTGTCAGCCAGTTGGTGGATGAAGGACTTTTCACCCCGAGATCCGTCAAGCAAAAAGAGGTTTTCGAGGCCGGTATCCTTCTTGCCAGAACCGAAGGCATTATTCCCGCCCCGGAAACCAATCATGCTCTGGCGGCAGTTGTTGAAGAAGCACTAAAAGCCAAAGAAGAAGGCAAAGAAAAGGTCATTCTGTTCAACTGGAGCGGGCACGGCCTTCTGGATCTGTCAGCATATGAAAACTATCTTGCCGGCAACTTAAAAGACGTTGTTCTGTCTGACGAGGAAATATCAGAAGCAGGAAAGATCTATGCCAACCACCCGAAACCGGAGTCACTCAAGAGCAGATAATTAAAGGAAAATAAATTTAATGCCCGATCAACCGATAGATCAACCGATAGACGACCTGGAGCGACGCTGCCCGAGACTCGGCAGCCCTATTTCCTTCCGTTACTGCCTGATCAGCGGAGAAAATGATGAGATCTGCTGGAAAGTTCTGGACTGCTGGTGGGAAACATTTGATGTGGAAAACTATCTGAAGGCAAACATGCCTGAAGCGGTTTTCAATGAACTGATGAAAAAAGCAGACAAGCCCATGAACAAAGTCGGCAGCATCCTCGACCTCGTCGAAAAGGTTAAAAAAAGGTAGAAGGTCGAAAGTCGAAATTTATTTGTGCTTAGGCCGGATTAGCTCGTAGAACGTAATCCGGCATTTGCTTAAAAAGTGCCGACCGAGTCCTTTATAAAATTTACACATTAAGCTTTTAGGAGAAAACCGTGATTATCAAAACACTCGCCGTGGGACCGATTATGGCAAACTGCTATATTGTGGGCTGTGAAAACACAAAGGAAGCTGTGGTAATTGATCCGGGCGATGAAGCGGATAAAATTCTCATGGCGCTGGCTGAATCACAGCTGACAGTCAAATATATCATCAACACCCACGGTCATTTTGACCATGTGGGTGCCAACAAAAAAATGAAAGAAGCCACTGGCGCGGAAATCCTGATTCATACCGCAGATGCGGAAATGCTGGAGCAAATATCGATTGCATCCCAGGCTTTTGGCATGTCGGTGGAAAATTCTCCCCCGGCAGACCGGACCATTGATGAAGAAGATCAGATCACATTTGGCGATATTACTTTCAATGTAATACATACCCCCGGACATTCTTTAGGCGGAATTTCCCTGTCAACGGACGGGGTTGTTTTTGTGGGAGACTCATTGTTTTACGGGTCCATCGGCCGGACCGATTTTCCGGGCGGCGACTACAACACCCTGATATCCAGCATTAAAAACAAGTTATTTCCTTTGGGCGACGACGTGGTGGTGTATACGGGTCACGGTCCTGAAACCACCATCGGTCAGGAAAAACGGATGAATCCGTTTTTGAAATAATTTTTCATCATAGGTCTAAACAAAAAGTAAAAAAAACCCGGCCCCTTAAATTTTTTTTCAGGGCCGGGCAATAAACGAATCCGGATTGTAAAGAATCCGATTTAAAAGGAAAGACTTGCCCCGACCCGGAAATTTCTTCCGCGACCCGGAAAGCCGATTTCTTCCTCATAATCCTGATCAAACAGGTTGTCCACTTCCGCATAAACAGCGTATGATTCCATAAAATTTCTGGAAATACGGGTGTTTAAAATAAAATAATTATCGGTTTCAACGGCTTCGCCGTCCGGATCACCGGTTGTCGGAAGGCTGTCATAGACGCCATCCGCATAAATTCCCTGAACATCAACCATAACCAGAATCTTTGGAATCAGCGCATTAAAACCAACGCCGAATTGATTTTCCGGAACACCGATGACATCATCGGTCACCTTTTGATCGCTCTTATTTTCCGCATCAATATAGGTGTAATTGGCGTTCATCTTGAAATATTCACAGAAAACAATATCCAGCGAGGTTTCAAACCCCAGCATAGTGACATCTTCTACGTTGTCATATAATTCAACACCGGTGTAACCATCTTCATAATAATCCCGGGAAATCCAGTCGGATACATCATGATAAAAACCGGAAACATCAGCGGTTACGCGATCCCCGAACGTCCGGGTCACCCCCAGAGTATAATTGATGGTTTTTTCCGCATCAAGTTCCGTATTTCCCCCCTGGGACGAATAAAGTTCAAAAAGGGCCGGGAATCGGGTTTTTTTAGCCACCGAACCATACACCAATGTCTCTTCCAGATCCCATGTAAAACCGACCATCGGATTGACCGCATCCTTTGTTTCGGGAGTTTCCCCGGCGACTTGCCCGACGAGGTTGTCATCATCGTCAAATTCATAATCTTCGGCTTTATCCACATCAAACCAGTCATAGGAAATGCCGGCGTACAGAGAAGGCCCTGAATCTATTAAATATTCATGTTCCGTACCAACGGAACCGGTATATGAAGCATATTCATTAAACGGCAACGCCTCTCCGCTTCTGTCATCATGCGAATCCCGTTTATAATGAAATGACAGATGCCCCATGTGCGGTTCTGCCGCAGAAAAATCGGCAAACAGACTCCCGCCGAAAAAATCATCCTGGTATGAGGATTTAGAAATTTCCGTGTCATAATCCGGGGCGTCATAGGATACATACACGTCTTCGTGATCATGGTAAAAGAGCTTACCCCGAAAGGTCAGCTGATCCGAAACCGCCTGTTCTCCGCTCAGATCGATGCCCCAGTCGCGATACTCCTCAAACCTGGAAAACGTCGAAAAACCGGCATCATCCCCGCTGGTGGGGAAAATTTTGTATTCGTTGGTAGCAGGCGGATGCCCGAATTCCGAATCCATGATGTGAAAGCTGACAAAATATTCCGAACCCAATGACGGCATAATGCCGGCCCGGGCCCAGAGCCGGTCTTTTTCATAATCGGAGTTTTTGCGCAAACCGCCGTCTTCATGAATACCGTCTTTGTCGGGCATAAATTTTTTCATGCGTGTTGCTATTTCCGGGTCAAAATCATCCGAAAGCTGCCATCCGTCGGATTCTTCATGGGAATAGCTCAGCCAGTAATTCACCGCCCCGATCTGGTTGCCATGAGAAAGTTCGGTTTTCCAAGTATCGTTCTCACCGATCTCCCCTTGCAGGTTGAAACTTGGTTCTTTACTTCCCTGTTTGGTTATCACATTAATGACGGCCACCTGGGCATTGGCCCCATACAAAACCGACGGGGCATTTTTTGTAATCTCGATTCTGGAAATAATACCTGCAGGGATCTGGTCCAGACTGAGCTTGCCGTAATATGTTTCATAATAGGGAATCCCATCAATCAAAAACAGACTTTTTTCCTGTCCGAATCCGTGCACACTGACCTCCGGCTCATTTTTCATTCCCCGGGTCATGGTGATGCCCGGTGCGAATTCCAAGGCATCGGCAACGGTCTTGCTGTTAGTGGCTTCGATCTGTTCAAACGTTATGGTCTCGGAAATCCCGATAGCGGATATATCGCTTTTCTCCCCGGTAACAACAATTTCGCCAAGTGTAAATGCTTCTTGCTCCGCTGCTTCCGCTGAAAAAGAACTGCCGGCAACCAGTCCCAGACAGAGCATGCCGGATAAAAAATAATGCATTAACTTCATTTCTTCCCTCTTTTCAAAAATCAGATTATAGATTATAGATTCAATTTTTATTTTGAGACTCCTCTCGAAACAGCATTTTGTATTTTTGGTTATTTATTGTCAAGTAAATTCTAAAATTAATTAATTATAATAAGAAAATACCTCAAACAAACCATAAACAACCATTAATTACCTTAGAGGCTTTTAATCCATACAAAATGGCACGCATCTTAGTTTTTTTAAAGCTGTAGCAAACCACCCTGTTCCTTGTCGCCATCTATAACTCCACATCCTCCCATGTTAAGTGTTATTTTCCGTTATTTAGAGTTTGTTCTTTGCATTCTTAATTACAATAAATCAAAAAAAACTATTATATTGACATTATCTCACCTATTTTCATATATCCCTTGAATTAAAGACAACTGCCATAAAAATTATTGCACGATCAGCGGAGCAAATCATCAGGAGGGAACATGTTTAAAAAAATCATACCAATGACCATTTCAACCATGCGCATGACAGGACTGCTGATCGTACTGGCTTTAATATTTTTGACATCCGGAAATACAATGGCGGAGAACCGGCGAACCATAACGGACATGACCGGTCGGCAGGTCACCATCTCCGGCGAGGTAAACAGAATCATTCCCACTTTCAAACCGGTCACGCTGTGTATTTTATCGTTGGGACTCCAGAATAAAATTGTCGGCATCGACTCCCATTCCAAAAGAGATCAGCTGACCCGGGCTGTTTTTCCGGAAGTGGAGAAACTAAAGGGGGTGGGCAGCAAATCCACCGGACTCAACTTTGAAACCATCGTCTCTTTAAAACCGGATCTTGTTGTTCTGTATGCCCAGAAAGACGGGCGTGTCCTTGCCGACCGCCTGGCGGTCATGGGCATACCTGCAGTCATTATTTTACCGGAAAGTTTTGACAGCGTTAAGAAGTCCCTTGAAATCATAGCCCGGGCAGCCGGAAACCTGGAAAAGGCAAAACAGATTGAAGCGGTCATGGATACCATGCTGGATCAGGTGGCAGCCAGGATCAAAACCATCCCCATGGCTGAAAGGAAAACCGGATACTTTGCATCTCCCCGGGGGCTTTTCAGCACTGCGACCGGCAATATGCTTCAGGACGAAATTATGGGACGGGCCGGCATCATCAACGTGGCCCATGACCTGAACGGTTATTTCCAGGATATTTCTCCGGAACAGTTTATTGCCTGGAATCCGGATATTGTCATCCTGTCCCGAAACCTTGGCCGTCAAACCCTCAAACGATTAAATAATCCGGCATTAAGCCAGGTCCGGGCGATCCGGACAAAGGCAATCTACCGATTCCCCTGCAACCTCGCCCCATGGGATTTCCCGTCTCCGCTTTCAGTACTGGGCACACTCTGGGTGGCGAAAACGATCTACCCCGGCCTGTTTGCCGATACAGACATGAACGAACAAAGCAATCGGTTCCATCAAGCACTGTTTGGCAAATCTTTTCAGGAAATGGGCGGAACATTCAACGATATTGTCTATGAGGAACCGTCCCATTGACCTTTCCTTTGTCTGACATCGATAACAGGACACAAAAAAACAGCACCGGAATGATCCGGGGGCTTTGGATTCTACTGCTGGTCCTGTTTTTATGCTCTCTGATGGCGGGCCGGTTTAAAATAACCGTTTCGGAAATCAGCGCCATAGTATCAAGCCTGTTTCCCGGTCACAGCCTTTCCCCGGACCTTATTTCCCATAAACTGGTCTTTTTATGGATACGACTGCCACGATGCCTCATGGCAGTTATGGTCGGCATCGGCCTGTCGGTATCCGGCGCCGTTTACCAGGCAATATTCCGGAACCCCCTGGTTTCACCGGATATACTTGGCGTTGCCGCAGGATGCACATTCGGCGCGGCATTAGGAATTATTTTACCCGGGGATTCCTTTTATCTTGTCCAGACCCTGGCTTTTGGATTCGGCCTGCTGGCAGTCTTCATGGCGATCGGCATTGCGCGGCTCATATCCGTCAAACCCGTCATTGTAATGGTTTTGGCAGGCATGGTGGTATTGTCCTTTTTTAATGCCCTGCTGATGCTGCTGAAATATTTTTCCGATCCCTATGATGAACTGCCGGGTATCGTATTCTGGATCATGGGTAGCCTCACCCGGGTGACATGGCATGATCTGGCCATTACCGCACCGGTAACATGCTGCGGACTTCTTCTGTTTATGCTGCTGCGCTTTCGGCTCAACATCCTCTCCTTGGGAGACATCCAGGCCCGATCCCTGGGGATGAATCCCGCCATATTCAGACTGGTGCTGATTGTCACAAGCTCTTTCATGGTGGCCATGACCGTTGCCACATGCGGCCAGATCTGCTGGATCGGTCTGATCATCCCCCACATGGCACGGACCATTGCCGGCCCGGAGCATAAAAACATGCTTCCGGTCACCGCCCTGCTGGGCGGCATCTTTATGCTGGCGGCAGACGGCGCGGCCCGATCCCTTACACCCGCCGAAATCCCGGTGGGCATTATCACGGCCCTTATCGGCGCCCCGATTTTCGCGTTTCTTTTATACAAAAACAGGGGGAGCGGATGGCTGTAAAACTGGCATGCCGGTCCATCACATTCAGATACGGTAAAACGGACATTCTCCATGACATTTCTTTTTCCGTTAAGCCGGGTTCTTTTTGTGCCATTCTCGGCCGGAACGGCTCAGGCAAAACCACCCTGCTCCATTGCCTGAACGGCATACACAGGCCGCATACAGGCAAAATCTTCATCAACAACAAAAATTTAGCTGTTATGCCGCGAAATGAAATTGCCCGACATGTCAGCCTGGTCCCCCAGGAGCATTTGGAAATTTTCCCGTTCAAAGTCATCGATGTTGTGGTCATGGGCAGAGCGCCGTTTATCGGGATGACCCGAACGCCGTCGAAAAAAGATTATCAGCTTGCCCTTAAAGCGCTTGAAACGTTTAATGCCCGCAAACTTGCCGGGTGTAATTTTAACAAAATATCCGGCGGAGAAAGACAAATTGCCCTGCTGGCCAGTGCGATCGTCCAAACCAGTGAGATTATGCTTCTGGATGAACCCACCAATCACCTGGATTTTAACAATCAGTACCTGCTGTTAAAAAATATCAAACAGCTCTGCAAAAGTCGTGAAACCAGCGTTATTGCATCCATGCATGATCCCAATATGGCCATGCTGTTTGCCGATGCGGTGGTCATGATAAAAAACGGAAAAATAATCGCCCATGGTCCGGCAAAAAACATCATGACCAAAGAAAATATTGATACCCTTTATGATACGAACACGGCAACCCTCGCAATTTCCAAAACAAAGCATTTTTTTCTGCCGGACGAAATTATTAATGGATAACCGATCAATGGACAACCCTTTGGATAAATCAGCATCTCAGCCCTGCGGACTTTCTGCAGCGCCGGCGACAATTTCCGGGTTTGATTCGGACAATGGTTTACAAAAATCAAAAACCGGCACATCCTTTATCGCAGATGATGATGTCCGGCGCATTATCATCACCGGCGATGTTCAGTCCGGAAAATCCACCCTCGCGGCTTTGCTGGTTCAGCACCTGAAACACAAAAATATTCGTGCGGCGGGCATTATTGCCAGAGGATTGTGGAAAGATGACAAACGGGACGGATTTGATATCGTCGACCTGAGCACCGGCCAGACCACCCCTTTGGCCCGGCGGATCCCACGGACGGATATGCGAAACATCTCCCAAACACCCTTTAAATTTTTAGAAACAGGAGTGGCGACCGGACGAAAAGCCTTAAGCCTTGAACAATGCACCCATGCCGGCCTGATCCTTGTCGACGAAATCGGCAAACTGGAAGTCCGGAGACTGGGCTGGGCTCCCTGTCTTGCACCCCTGCTGGCCCTTTCCCAAACCGTTCATGTATGGATTGTCCGAGAACATCTGGTAAAAGAAATCCGCCGGATCTGGCAAGTCGCCAAAACAGAGGTCATTCATGTCACTGACCCTGATGCATTACAAAAACTGATAACTGCCTGTGTAAAGGAATCGTAAAATGCCGCCGGCCACACTTTCAGCCCTCTATTGTATAATTTGCGCATGTTTTTTTCTGACACTGATATTTACAGTGCTAAAAAGAATCCCATGGGCCGGGTGGGCCCTGTCTGCCGGAACACTGGCATGCGGCGCCGGCATCCTGCTCCTGGTCATCACAGAACACAGACTGCCCCTGTACGGCGCCTTTGAATCGGCCGTATACATGATTTTCATACTTTCCCTGCTTGAACGTTTATCCGGTCAATCCCTTAAATTTATAAACCTTAAGCGCAGAACCGGAATCATTACCTGCAGTGTCATGGTGTTTTTTCTGGCCCTTCAAATCAATACTCCCAAACAATTCCATCCTGATTTTTTCATGTATGAAAACTTATGGGTCAATCTCTTCTTCAATCTCAGGCTCGTGGCGGCTGCTTTTTTTATCCATGCAGCCATCCTGTTGAATGCAGTGGCATGGAAGCCTCCCGAAGCACATCCCGCTGATCCTGAAACCGCCAGGCAGGGGGCCGTCATAAAAAATATCATGTACCGGGCGCGCAATTTTCTGTTAACAGGGATTGTCATTTACCTGGCCAGTGAATGGGCCGGATCATTATGGTGCCTGAACTGGCTCGGGGATACCTGGCGATGGAGCGGCGGTTTTTTCAAGTCCACGGTTATTTTCCTTTTGGTCATGGCAAGCTTCCATCTTCCGCCCTCTTTTGCCAAATCATTACAGATCCGGACGATTATCGGATCCGGCCCGGCACTGTTTATCATTTGGATGATTTTTTATCACTAACCGGAGAAATGATGATTCGAACACTTGCTTCCCTCAGACTGACTTTTATTTCATTGACCCTGCTGCTGACGTTAATGGGTGTCGGCATTTTTCTGACCCTGTTTCCGGAATATAAAAATGCCGTCAAGGCAATGAACCAGACCATCATTTATCAGTGGTTTACAACCAGCTGGCGAGTGAAACCCGTTTTAACGGCATGGTTTTTAATGGTATGCCTGTCCGGCGCGCTGTTGTTTATCAACACCGTCTTCTGCAGCATGACAACTCAGCTGTCTGCGGCACTCAAAATCGCCAAACTTCGGCAATGGTCATTTTTTATCATTCATTTTATGTTTCTCATGGTTCTGACCTGCCACGGCATCACCTTGATCTCCGGGCACAAACAGGATAATATCCGGCTTTTCCCGGGAGAGACCCATGTCTTTGGCGACAACTACCGCATAGACATACTGGATGTCAAATTTTCGGACAATCCGGAATTTTTGACCATGGATAAAAAGAAACAAAGACAAATGATGACACGAAAAAATTTTCATCGAAAACAGAATTTTGCAGAGATATCCCTTTTTCGGGACAACCGCCAGCTGGATTTACAAAAGGTATTTTTCCTCAATCCCATGAAATACAATTTTTTGAGAATAACGGTAACGGAATTTATCTCCAAAGAAATCAATGGCCGGAAAACGACCGGGGTGAACCTGGTGATCACCCGGGGATTTTTTACCGGTTTCTTTTTTACCGTATACGCACTAATGATTATTTCAATGGCATGCTTTATTGCCATCACATGGAAACCCGGAACACAGGACACGCACAATGACACACCCACAATTCATTCAACTATTATTAAAAGAAATTGACCGCACCGCAGACTGCCCGGTCACAGCCATTACTTACGGCGCACACATGGTTGCCGTGGAAAGCAGCAAAACAGGCGTGGCCACCTGGGCCTGGACAGACCACCCCGTTCCCTTAGAATCACTGCCTGAGCCTGTAAAATCAGATTCAGCAAAAAACATAGCCAGAATGATCGCTGATGAAAACCCCCTGACGGCTTCGCTGGGACTGGCCGCACTAAATGCCATCCTGCCCGACCTGCCGTCCCGGAACCTTATCGACCGCAATGCCGGGGATCTGATTCTTGACCTGGGGAAAGGCAAAAACGTCGCTGTTATCGGGCATTTCCCCTTTGTTGAAAAAATGAAAGGAAAATTCAGGCAGTTCATGGTCTTTGAAAAAAAGCCCCGGCCCGGTGATCTTGAAGAAAGCTGCATACCCGAAAAACTGCCATCCGCAGATGTGGTTGCCGTCACCGCAACCACAATTGCCAATAAGAGCCTGGGCCATATCCTTGCCCATTGCCGAAAAGATGCCGTCAAGCTGATCATCGGCCCGAGCACCCCCATGTGCAGTGCCATGTTTGAACTGGGTTTTGATTATGTTGCCGGCAGCATTGTTGCGGATACCGCCCGCCTGAAGCAGGGGATTGTGGAAGGCTGTTCGTTCAAACAGGCAAAAGGGGTCAAACACGTAATTCTGCAGTCCCGGTAAGACTTTCACTCTTCCATGCGGAAAAACAAACCATGCCGGAAATCCTTTCACAGTTTTTTCTCCTCGCGGGAGTAGAACTGCACTTTCTTATGGTATCCCTGAATTCACTTTTCATGGTCGAAATCAAAAAAACGAAAAAATAAAAAGCCCGCCTGAAATCAGACAGGCTTTTTTCAATCATTTTCAACGCAATTATCAGACCGGGAAGCATCAGATTGTAAAATTGTTTTTCTTAATATTTTTCCACAAAAACTATTTAAGCTCTCATTGGCTTGCATGGCCCTAACGGCAAGTACTTTATGCAAATCACGATCAATTCGTAGCTGAAACTTTCCGGAATATTTCTTTGCCGTAATATTTGAAGGTAAAGGGATTTTATCTTCTTCGTAAATTTCGATCCATTCTTCGAGTATCTGGCACAATTGATGATAAACTTCTTCTTCATTAGCACCATGACAACATTTCCCGATCCAACCGGGAATTGAACCCACATAGCATTGATCTTCGTCCGACCATTCAACGATTTTTAAATAACGATCTTTCTTCTTCATTTTGTAGACCTCATAATTTTGATCTCAACTTCTTTTTCCTGATAATATTTTGCATCATCCCCAAGCTTGCCTGAAA